>NZ_JBHXAW010000057.1:0-19085 GCF_042726645.1 Isoptericola sp. NPDC060257 | reverse complement strand
GCGACCTTCCCGCCGGAGTAGTAGTGCTGGAGGATGCTCCAGCTGGCGGACCCCTGCCGCGCCATCTGATAGGCGCCGTACTGCGGCATCCCCACGCCGTGGCCGAAGCCCGAGCCGGTCAGCGTGAAGGACGACGGGACCGCGGCCTCGGCGGACGTCGCGGCCACCACGGTGCCGCTCACCGCCAGCAGGCCGGCGACGGCCGCGGCCACGGCGCGCCGCAGCCGGCGCCGCGGTCCGGGCCTCCCAGGTCGTCGGGCCACGGTCGACAGTGTCGAGAGCTCGTGCGTCATCGTCATGCACCCCCTCATGCACTGTGCCTCAGGGGCGGCGCACGAGCATCCGGAGGAGAAGGATCCCCGTTCGAGGTGCTGGTCGACCGATCCGTCCCTATCGTCGTGCGGGTCAGGTGCCCGGCGCGACGATGCGCGACCTCGATCGGCCCAGAGATCGCCCGAAGATCGCCCGAAGATCGACCAGAGCTGGACGAGCGGAGACGAGCATGACGACGACACGCAGGGTTCGACGGGCGGCCCGGACCGCCGTCACGACGTCGACCGTCGTGGCGCTGGCCCTCGCGGGGGTCGTGCTCCCCACGGTCTCCCTCCCCGTCCCGAAGGCGCACGCCGTCGCCCCGGACGTGGAGGACGTCCCGGTGCGCGGCATCGACGCCGGCGCCCGGCACGAGAAGGGGGCGCTCACCGACGCCGTCGGGCACGAGCACGACGCCGCGGCCGAGGCCGCCGGGAACACCGCCGCGGTGGAGGGTGCCGAGACGCTGAGCGACGTCCCGACGCCCGAGCCGGACGAGGGGGCGCTCGCTGCGCTGAGCGAGCGCACCACGACGCAGGACTTCCTGGTCGCCGGGGTGACGTGGGACGGGACGTCCACCGCGGCGGTGACCGAGGTGGCGGTCCGTGTGCGCGAGTCCGGGACGTGGAGCGAGTGGCAGTCGCTCGGCATCGACGACATCGGGCTGCCCGGCAGCCGGGCGGGGACCGAGCCGCTCGTGACGGCAGGGGCCGACGGCGTCCAGGTCCGCGTGCGCACCGAGAGCGGGGTGCCGCCGACCGGCCTGAAGGTCGACGTCGTGGACCCGGGGACCTCGCGGGCCGACGCGTCCGTGGGCGACGA
The DNA here is from genome assembly GCF_042726645.1 of Isoptericola sp. NPDC060257. Classification (NCBI taxonomy): domain Bacteria; kingdom Bacillati; phylum Actinomycetota; class Actinomycetes; order Micrococcales; family Promicromonosporaceae; genus Isoptericola; species Isoptericola sp. NPDC060257. The sequence goes on along the minus strand of NZ_JBHXAW010000057.1, from coordinate 17,951 downwards.
CCAGGCCCCCGCGGCGTCCGCCGACGCGGGCACCGGGACCGAGATCCGCCCGAAGATCGTCAGCCGCTCCGGGTGGGGTGCGGACGAGTCCCTGTCCGGGAAGTGGCCGGAGATCTCGGGCAAGCTCAAGGCCATCTACATCCATCACACGGCGGGCACCAACAGCTACAAGGAGAGCCAGTCCGCTGCGCTGGTGCGCGGCGTCTACGCCTATCACACGAAGTCCCGGGGCTGGCCCGACATCGGCTACCAGTTCCTCGTGGACAAGTACGGCAACATCTTCGAGGGGCGCAAGAAGTCGCGGTGGGACAACCCGGTCGGCGCGCAGGCCGGCGGGTACAACACCGGCACCATCGGGATCTCGGCGATGGGGAACTTCGACACGGCGAGGCCGTCGAGCGCGCTCGTCACGGCGCTCGCCAGGGTCGTCGCCTGGAAGAGCTATCGGTACGGGATCAACCCGCGCGGGACGGTGGTGCTCCCGACCGGCGGGAGCACGGGCTCGGGGACGCGCGCCAAGCCCGGCACCGACGTCAGGGTGCCGACGGTGCTCATGCACCGGACCACCAACCTGACGGCCTGTCCGGGGCAGTACCTGGCGGCCAAGATGGGCACGATCCGCTCGGGCGCCGACTCGCGGCGGGACGCCGCGATCAAGAAGTACGGCGGGATAGCCCCGACGGTCAAGGCGCCGACGCGCGTCGACCCGACGTCGAACCAGGTGCCGGTGCAGTGGAACGGCAGCTCCACGTACCGGTGGAAGCCGGTCTCGGGCGCGTCGAGCTACCAGGTGCTGCAGCGCTACGCGAGGTGGAACGAGGGCATGCCGTACACGTACTACTGGCGGGAGGTGAAGCTGACGTCCGGGACCTCGATCACGCTCGGCCAGAGCGCCGGCCAGTCCCGCGAGCTCGCGGTGCGGGCCGTCGACCCCGACCATCGCCGCGGACCGCTCACCACGCTGGCGCGGACCAACAGGGCGATCAGTCCCTCCAGCTGGAAGAAGTCGTCCGGGTGGAAGAAGGTCACCGGCTCGTCCTACTTCGGCGACTACGCGTACCGCACGACGACGAAGGGCGCCTACGTCCAGCTCCCGGGCGCGAAGCAGGTGCGTCGCGTCGTGATCCGCGGGGCGACCAGCCCCTCGGACGGTCGCCTGCAGGTGCGGGTCGGCGGGAAGGCGATCGAGACGCTGGACTTCGGCAGGGCGTCCGACGGCGACCGGATCTTCACGGTGTGGGTGCCGAGGACGAGCGGCACGGTCACGCTCAAGACGCTGGACTCCGGCAAGCAGGTGCGGATCAGCAAGATCGCCCTGACGAGGTGGTAGCGGACGGTGCCTGAGAGGCCGGTCGGCGGGGACGACCGGCGGCGGACGCTAGGGTCGGGCGCGTGCACCTGGCGCAACAGCTGATCCTGACGCTCCCACCCGACCGCCGAGCCCTGGCCGTGGAGGAGGGGCCCGCCGTCGTCGCCGACGGCGCGGTCCGCGTGCCTGCGGGCAGGAGCCAGGGGCTCGCCACCTACTTCTCCGCGTTCCCCGCCTCCTACTGGGTGCGCTGGGCGGGCGCCGGGACCGTGCGGCTGGAGGTCGCCGCGGCCGGCGCCGGCACGCTGCGACTCGTCCGCTCGGACGCGCGCGGTGCCGCGTCGGTCGTGGGGTCCGCGCCGGTCGACGGCGGCACGGTGACGCTCGACGCCGACGTCTCGGGCATGGCCGACGGCGGCTGGCTGTGGTTCGAGGTGGACGCGGGCGACGCGGACGTCCTGGTCACCGACGCGCGTTGGCTCGTGGACGTCGCGCCGCGGCGGACGGGCGACGTGTGCCTGTCGATCACCACGATGGACAAGCCGGAGTACTGCGTCGCGACGCTGCGCCGGATCGCGTCGTCGGAGGCGCTCCGCGGCGCGGTCGGGACGGTGTTCGTGATCGACCAGGGCACGCGACGCCTGGTCGACCATCCCGACTACCCGGAGGTGGCCGCGGCCCTCGGCGACCAGCTCACGGTCGTCGAGCAGGGCAACCTCGGCGGCTCCGGGGGCTTCTCGCGCGGCATGCTCGAGACGCTGGACCGCGACGGCGCGGACGCCGTGCTCATCCTCGACGACGACGTCGAGGTGGAACCCGAGGCGCTGCTCCGCGCGATCCGGTTCCACCGCGCCGCGCGCGAGCCCGTCGTCGTGGGCGGGCACATGCTCGACCTGAACCGCCCCACGGTGCTCAACTCCTTCAGCGAGGTGGTCCACGAGGGGACCTTCAACTGGGGTCCGCCCGAGGCCGACCAGCAGTGGCACGACCTGGCCGCCGCGCCGCTACGGGACACCCCCTGGCTGCACGCGCGCGGCGAGAGCGACTTCAACGGCTGGTGGATGTGCCTCATCCCCACCGCCGTGCTGCGCGACGTCGGGCTGTCGCTGCCGCTGTTCCTCAAGTGGGACGACGCCGAGTTCGGGCTGCGCGCGCGGGACGCCGGCCACGCCACGGTGTCCTTCCCGGGCGCGGCGCTGTGGCACGTGGCGTGGACGGAGAAGGACGACACCGTTGAGTGGCAGGCGTACGTGCACGTGCGCAACCGGATCGTCGCGGCGCTGCTGCACGCCCGCCGCCCGCGCGGCGGCCTGCTCCTGGCGAACCTGCTCGCCACCGACCTCAAGCTGCTGCTGGGGATGCGGTACTACCCGGTGGACCTGCACGTCCGAGCGCTGCGCGACCTGCTCGCCGGGCCGGGCGACCTGCACGCGGGGCTCGGCGACGTCGTCCCCGCGTCGCGCGCCGTGGGCGCGGCCTACCCCGAGACGACCACGTACCGGCCCGGGGACGCGGTGTTCGACGCCGCGGTGGCGCGGCGCTGGACGGCGCCGGCCCGGCCGAAGCCCACCTCGCCGGTGGCGCTCGTGCGGCTCACGCTGCGCGGCCTGGCGCGCAACCTGCGCCCGGCGCCCGGCGGGATGCCGCGCGGCGCGCTGACCCGCGACCAGGCCACCTGGTGGGAGGTGCCGGAGCACGACTCCGTGCTGGTGCTGGCCGGCGACGGCGCGTCCGGGACCTGGCTGCGCCACGAACGGCGTCGCGTGTGGCGCCTCGCCGGCGCGACCGTGGTGGCCCACCTGCGCCTCGCGGCGCGGTGGGGCGCGGTGTCCCGGCGCTGGCGCGCCGCGGCACCGGCGCTGGCGGCGCCGGAGACGTGGCGCGCGACCTTCGCCCGTTCCGCGGGCGCTCCGCACGACGCACCGGGCGGGGTCCGGCGCCCCTCCCCGCACCACTAGGATGTGCGGGATGTCCTCTCCCACCGTCGTCGCGGTCGTCGTGTCGTACAACAGGGCCGCGCTGCTCGGCGCGGCCCTCGACGCGCTGGCCGCCCAGAGCCGGCCGATCGACCGCACGGTCGTGGTCGACAACGCGTCGACCGACGACGCCCTGCAGGTCGCGCGGTCCCACCCGAGCGCCCCGGAGGTCGTGGCGCTCCAGCGCAACACCGGCGGCGCGGGCGGCTTCGCCGTCGGCCTCGCGACCGCCGTCGCCGACCTCGAGGCCGACCTCGTGTGGCTCATGGACGACGACACGGTCCCCACCGAGACGGCGCTCGAGGCCCTGCTCGGCGCCCGCGACGCCTATGCCGGCGACGTCACCGCGATGGCGAGCCGCGTCGTGTGGACCGACGGCAGCGACCACCCGATGAACACGCCCCGCAGCCGCCCGGGGGCGTCCCCCGCCGAGGCGGCCCGGGCGCGCGCCGCCGGCGCGATGCCGGTGCGGTCGATGTCGTTCGTCTCGATGCTGGTCGACGCGGACGCGGTGCGGGAGCACGGCCTGCCCGTCAGCGACTTCTTCATCTGGAACGACGACTTCGAGTACTCCACGCGGCTGCTGCGCCGCGGCACCGGGCTGTACGTGCCGGGCAGCGTCGTCGAGCACCGCACCGCCCGGCTGGTCGGCACCGACCACGACCCCGGCCCGCGCTTCTACTACGAGGTGCGCAACAAGATCTGGACGTTCACGCGGTCGTCCGCGCTCGCGCCCTCCGAGCGGCTGCTCTACGGCGGCTCCACGCTGCGCCGCTGGGCCCGCACCGTCGCGCGCTCGTCCGACCGCGGCACCCTGCTCAAGGCCGGCGGCCGCGGGCTGTGGCACGGCGTCGTGCGCCGGCCGCGGGCCGACAGCGAGGTGCTCGCCGGCGTCGGGCCCGCCGCCCTCAGCGTGGCGCGCGTCGAGCGGGGGCAGGACGGCGACGGCATGACATCTGAGCGCCCGACTGTTAATCGGACGGTCGTTGGTTCTGCGTCCGATGCACCAGTTGTTGCTCGCGGCGTTCTCGACGACCACCGGTTCTCCGTGCTGCTGCCCGTGTACGCGGGCGACGACGCCGCGCACCTGGAGCGCAGCTTCCTGTCCGTCACGCGCGACCAGACGCTGCGGCCGGACGAGGTCGTCGTCGTGCGCGACGGGCCCGTGGGCGAGGAGGTCGCCGCCGTGCTCGGGCGCCTGCACGAGCTCAGCGCCGTGCCCGTCACGCTGGTGCCGCTGGAGAGGAACGTGGGTCTCGCCTGCGCGCTGGAGGCCGGGCTGGAGGCGTGCAAGCACGAGATCGTGGCGCGCGCCGACGCGGACGACATCTCCCGGCCCGAGCGGTTCGCCGCGCAGGTGCCGCTCGTGGCCGCCGGGTGCGACATCGTCGGCTCGGCGATCCAGGAGTTCGACGACGACGAGCACGCGCCCGGCATGGTGCGCGTGCCGCCCACGGGCGACGCCATCGCGACCACCGCACGGTTCCGCGACCCGTTCAACCACCCGTCGGTCGTGTACCGGCGCTCGGCGGTCGCCGCCGCGGGCGGGTACGAGCACCTGGACCTCATGGAGGACTACCTGCTCTTCGCCCGCATGATCGCGGGCGGCGCGGACGCGGAGAACGTCGTCGAGCCGCTGGTGCTGTACCGCGTCGGCGCCGGGGCCTACGCGCGCCGCGGCGGCCGCCGTCTGCTGGCGTCCGAGCTCGCGCTGCAGCGCACGCTGCACGCCGAGGGCTTCCTCACCGGGCCGCAGATGGTGCGCAACGTCGTGGTGCGCGCCGGCTACCGCGTGGTGCCGGAGCGGGTGCGCAAGGCCGGGTACCGCGCGTACACCCGCCTGCGCGGCGGCTACGAGCCCGACCGACCGACCCCCTGACCAGGAGGAAAGCATGACCGACCTCGTCGTCGTCGGTACCGGGCTGTTCGGCCTGACCGTCGCGGAGCGGATGGCCGAGCAGGGGCGCAAGGTGCTCATGATCGACCGTCGTGACCACCTCGGCGGCAACGCGTACAGCGAGACGGACCCGGACACGGGGATCGAGGTGCACCGGTACGGGGCGCACCTGTTCCACACGTCGAACGAGCGGGTGTGGGAGTACGTCAACCGGTTCACGGCGTTCACGGGCTACGTGCACCGGGTGTACACGACGCACCGGGGCGAGGTGTTCCCGATGCCGATCAACCTGGGCACGATCAACCAGTTCTTCCGGTCGGCGCACGGGCCGGACGCGGCGCGGGCGCTGGTGCGCGAGCAGGCGGCGGAGCTGGGGGACAAGCGGCCGTCGAACCTGGACGAGCAGGGCGTGTCGCTGATCGGGCGGCCGCTGTACGAGGCGTTCATCCAGGGGTACACGGCCAAGCAGTGGCAGACGGACCCGCGGGAGCTGCCGGCGTCGATCATCTCGCGGCTGCCGGTGCGCTACACGTACGACAACCGGTACTTCAACGACACGCACGAGGGCCTGCCGGTGGACGGGTACACGGCCTGGCTGGAGCGGATGGCCGACCACCCGAACATCGAGGTGCGGCTGTCCACCGACTTCTTCGACGACGCGCAGCCGGTGAGCAAGAAGGCCGTGGTCGGTCAGGTGCCGGTGGTGTACACCGGGCCGGTGGACCGGTACTTCGACGACGCCGAGGGCTCGCTGTCGTGGCGGACGCTGGACTTCGAGCGCGAGGTGCTGCCGGTCGGCGACTTCCAGGGCACGCCGGTGATGAACTACGCGGACACCGAGGTGCCGTACACGCGCATCCTGGAGTTCCGCCACTTCCACCCGGAGCGGGAGTACGCGAGCGACAAGACCGTCATCGTGCGCGAGTTCTCGCGGTTCGCCGAGCGCGGCGACGAGCCGTACTACCCCGTGAACACGCCCGCGGACCGCGAGCGGCTCAAGCGCTACCGCGAGCTCATGGCCGACGAGCCGGAGGTGCACTTCGGTGGCCGGCTGGGCACGTACCAGTACCTCGACATGCACATGGCGATCGGCTCCGCCCTGTCCATGGTGGACAACAAGCTCACCCCCTGACTCCGGCCCGCCTGTTCGGCAGCGCGGGACGGCGGGTCGGTCAGACGGGGAGGCCGACGTCGCGCAGCTCGCGCTCGAGGTAGGGCGTCATGGTGCGCGTGTACGTGGCGGTGAGGTGGTGCGTGTCGCGGTACACGTTGACGCCGCCGATGACGGCGGGGCAGGTGTCGTCGCGGCAGTACAGCGGGGTGAGGTCGACGAACGAGGCGCCGGGCACCTCCTCGGCGGCCTCCTCGAACACCTGCGGGTCGGGGAACGCCTGGTCCTCGGGCAGGTCGCAGCGGGTGGGGTCGGCGGCCAGACCGCCGTCGAGGCACTGCGACGGTTCCTCGTCGTGCTGCGGGTTGTCCGAGAGGGCGATGACGGGGACACCTCGCTCGGCGACGGGACGCCACGCGGCGGCGAGGTCGGACGCCTGCCGGTCCGGCTTGCCCGAGAGGAACTTGAGGGACCCGGTGGTCACGACGGCGTCCGTCGTCCCGGCGTGCCGCTCCAGCCACGGTTCGAGCTTGTCCCGCCACTCCTCGCAGGTGCGGACGCGCTCGCCGTCGGCGTCGACCGGCCCGGTCGTCCAGGCGCACGAGTTCTTCAGGTGAGCGGTGACGCTGACACGCCCCTCGGCGGCGAGCTGACGGAACGCGGGCAGCAGCGCGCGGGCGTGCGAGTCGCCGACCAGGACGACGTGCGGCACGTCGGGGTCGTCGACGGGGCCGAACGTGCAGTCCGCCAGCGCGGTCCCGTCGACGTCGACGAAGCAGTCCCGGGGTCCGGCGACGTCGTCCGCGACGGCGACGGGTGCGGGGACGACGACGTCGTCGAGGGCGGGGTTGTCGCACGGGTGCTCGGGGTCCATCTCCTCGGCCCCGAAGCACGACGGCGGGTCGGCGACGACCCGGGCCGCGATCGCCGCCTGCTCCTGCGCGCGGTGCTGCGCCACGGCGACGCCGCCCCCCGCGACGAGGGCGAGCGCGGCGGTCGCGGCCGCGGTGACGCCGAGGGCGCGGCGCGGGCGCTGCAGCCCCCAGCGCTCCGTGAAGCGCGCCGGGTCCTCCACCCAGCGCTTGGTCGCCGCGGCCAGGAGCACGACGCCGGCCAGCAGCGCCGCCCGCTCGAGCAGGCCCGCCTCGTGCCCCAGCACGAACGGGGCGAGGACGATCGCGGGCCAGTGCCACAGATACAGCGCGTAGGAGATCTCGCCGGTCTGCTGCACGGGGCGCCAGGCGAACAGCGGCGCGGGGGAGAGGCGCCCCGCCGGCGCACCGGCGGCGATGACGGCGACCGTGCCGAGCACGGGCACGAGCGCCGCCGTGCCGGGGAAGGGCGTCGAGTCGGTGTACGCGAGGGCGCAGCCGGCGAGGATGGCCAGGCCGGCCCAGCTCAGCGCGGTGCGCACGCCGTCCGTCGTCGGCCGCCGGCCCGGGCGGGCGAGCCACAGGGCCAGCAGCGCGCCGGCGCCGAACTGCCAGGCGCGGGTCGTGGTGGCGAAGTAGGCGGGGGCGGGGTTCGCCGTCGTCAACCACAGCGAGTACGCGAACGAGGCGGCGGTGGCGGCGCCGAGGAGGAGCGTCGTCGTGCGGCGCAGGGTCCCGGCCCGCCGGGCGGCGACGGCGGTGCCGAGCAGGACGAGCAGCGGCCACACGAGGTAGAACTGCTCCTCGGTCGACAGCGACCAGTAGTGCTGGACCGGCGACGGGTCGCCGTCGGCAGCCAGGTAGTCGACCGCGTCGCCGGCCAGCACCCAGTTCTCGACGTAGAGCGTGGCGCCGAGCGTCTCGCGGAACCACTGCTGCCACAGGGACTGCGGCGCGAACAGCAGCGTCGCGACGACGGTCGCGGCGAGGACGACGTAGGCGGCGGGCAGCAGGCGGCGCGCCCGGCGCGCCCAGAACCGCGCCAGCCGGACCCGGCCCGTGGACTCCGCCTCGCGCAGCAGGTGGCCCGTGATGAGGAAGCCGGAGATGACGAAGAAGACGTCGACGCCCACGTAGCCGCCCGGCAGCCGGCCCGGCCAGAAGTGGTAGAGCACGACCAGGGCCACGGCCAGCGCGCGCAGCGCCTGGATCTCCGGGCGGAAGGTCCGAGACGGCCGGCGGGGGTCGCCGTCCGGGGCGGCGGGCGCGCCGGACGTGCGGTCGCGGACGAGCGTCGTCATGCGGAGGGATCACCGTGGAGATCGGGAGCGGAGGGGCGGTCAGGCTAACCATGAACCCGGTGCCCAGGGCAAACCGACGGGATCGCCGGCTCGGCCGACGCGCCCGCCCGGTCAGGAAGCGGCGGCCCGCACCTCGCGCACGGACGGTCCGACGACGGGGGAGGCCACGGCGAGCGTCGCGAGCTCGTGCGCAGCACGGAGGCGATGGCGCAGCTCCGGCGTCGCACGGTCGGTCCACCAGGCGTCGGGCACCGCGTGCGGGACGACGGCCACACCGCGCGGCACGAGCAGCCGTGAGAGCGTGAGGGCGGCGGCGGAGGGCAGCGTGACCACGCGCTGGCCGGGCCGCAGGCCCCGCAGCCGGAGCTCCACCGGCGCTCCGGGTGCGTCCACCTCGATCCCCGGCGCCTGCTCGAGGAGTGCCGAGATCCGCGGGTCGTGGCGACGGTGCGGCACGTACCGGACAGGTCCGTCGGCGGCGACGCCACGCACCCAGGCCACGTACCGGTCGGGGTGCAGCAGCCCGTCCGCCGCCAGCGCCGACCCGAGCACCACCGTCGGCTCCGCCGGCGCGTCGGCTGCGGGCCGGCCCCGCAGCCACCCGAAGGCGTGCTCGAGCACGTCGATGCCCAGCAAGCGCAGCCAGGCGCGCAGGTCCGGGTCGAGCGGGAGGGCGGTGCACAGGCTCAGCCCGCCGTCCTCGGCCACGCGACGCATCCGGAGCGCCGCCAGCGCGCCGAGCCCGAAGCGCAGCGACCCGGGCGGGGCGCCGATCCGCACCAGCGAGCTGCCCGACGTCAGGCGGTGGGCGAGGTCGAGGATGCCGAGCCCGTCGTCCACGACGATGATGCGCTGCGGCGGCCGCAGCGCCCGGACCAGCGCGGACTGGAACGCGCCGGCGAACGGGTCCCCGACCACCACGACGTCGTGCGGCAGGCGCCGCGGCGCGGGTGCCACGTCGACGTCCAGGCCGGGGGGCAGGCCGAGGGCGCGCACGGCGTCCACGTCGCCGGAGAGGGCGGGGACGTCGGCGCGCGCCAGCACCCGGGTACGTGCGCCTGCGTGCCCGGCGGCGTGCGCCTCGACGGCGGACAGCAGCTGGAGCGGGGACTCGACGAACGCGGTCACGTCTCCACTGTCACCGGGGCGGGCGACGCGCAGGGGACGTCGGCGTGGCCGGGGGATGAACGCTCGGTGGTCGTGCGGGGACGCCCCCGTGGCCGGCCGACGGTTCCTGAGGTTCGATGGAGGAATGTCCGGACGGAGCGTGCGAGACCGGCTCGTGGCCGCGCTGCGCCGGGGCGGACGGCCGGGGACGGGCCGAGCCGGGCACGACGAGGACACCGCCGCGCTGCGTGCGGAGCTGGACGCGCGCCGTGCCGAGGTGCGCCGGCTGCGCAGGCGGGTCCGCGAGCTGGAGGCGGGCCTGCTCGACGACCTGCCCGATCAGGTCGGCGCCGTCGCGCGCGCGGTGCGTGCCGAGCACCTGACCCTGCTCGGCGCCCGCCCGCTGCACGACCTCGCGCAGGCCGTGCTCGAGGCCGAGGCGCGGGACCTGCCCGGCGTGCTGCTGGAGTGCGGCACGGCCCGCGGGGGGTCGGCCATCGTGATGGCGGAGGCGAAGGCGCCGGGGCGTCGGCTCTTCGTCCACGACGTCTTCGGCCTCATCCCTCCGCCCACGCAGGAGGACGGCGAGGACGTCCACGCCCGGTACGCCACGATCGTCGAGGGGCGGGCGGAGGGGCGCGGCGGGGAGACCTACTACGGCTACCGCGACGACCTGTACAGCGAGGTGCGGGACTCGTTCGCCCGGCACGGCCTGCCCGTCGACAGCTCGGGCGTGACGCTGGTCCGGGGGCTGTTCGAGGACACCCTGACAGGCGACGAGCCGGTCGCGGTCGCGCACCTGGACGGCGACTGGTACGCGTCGACACGCACCTGCCTGGAGCGCGTGGTGCCGCGCCTCGTCCCCTCGGGCAGGCTCGTCGTCGACGACTACTTCGCCTGGTCGGGGTGCCGCAAGGCGGTCGACGAGTTCCTCGCCCGCGAGGGCACGAGGTACGGGCTGGTGCGCGAGATGCACGCGCGACTCCACCTGGTGCGCACCGCGTGAGTCAGCGCCGTGCGGTGTCGAGGGTCTTCTCGAGGCCGGACCGGACGCCCTGGCGCAGGCGGTCGTGCACGCGGTTCTCCACGAGGTGGTGCAGCACCGCCGCGAGGGCCAGGGAGAGCGCGGTGGCGATCCCCAGCACCACCCAGCGGGACGCGTCGTCGTGGAGCACGTCGATCACGGCGAACCCGAACTGCCCGTGCACGAGGTACAGCGGGTAGGTGAGCGCGCCGAGCGTCGAGAGCACCCGCCAGTCGACGTGCCGCAGCGGCCCTGCGCTGAGCGCCCAGATGAGCCCGACCATCGCGATCACCGCGGCGGCGCAGACGACCGCCGAGACGGGCGCGCCCACCAGCTCGGAGGCCCGGCCGGCGTAGTGGTACGCCTGGCGCACGCACAGCACGCTCGTCAGGGCGATGCCGAGCCACACCGCGAGGTCGCCGCCGTCGCGGTAGACGAGGAAGAGCAGCATGCCGACGGCGAAGTAGGGGGCGTAGGACGGGATCAGCACCGCGCTCAGCAGGTCGGCGTCGTTCGCCCTGGCGAGCTGCGCGACGAGCGGCCACAGCACCGCGAGGGCGATCACCCGGCGGCGGGTGACCCCCACGAGGATGAACGCCCCCACGATCAGGTAGAAGAGCATCTCGAACCAGAGGGTCCAGAACGGGCCCTGCACGTCGGTGGCGTCCCAGGCGTTCTGGATCATCGTGAGGTTGAGCAGCGAGTCCATCGCCGAGGCGTCCCGCCCGTCGTGCCACACGAGGTGCAGCATCACCGTCAGGACGACGGCGGCCCAGTAGGCGGGGAACAGCCGCGCGACGCGCGACGCGGCGAAGGTGGTGACCGGTCGGCCGTACGCCGTCATCAGGATGACGAACCCGCTGATCATGAAGAACAGCTGGACGCCGAGGAACCCGTACCGGGTGACCTGGTTGAGCCCGGGGAAGACGTCGGACGGCGCTGCACCCCAGTGCGGCATGCCGATCCCCGTGTAGTGGTAGCCGAGCACGAGGAGCGCGGCCAGGAACCGCAGCCCGTCCAGCCCACGGAGGCGTGGTCGGGGCCCCACCCGGGCGGGGGCGGAGCTCCCGACGGACGGCACGGACGTGGTCGTCGGGGAGATCATGGGCGGCGACGATACCCGGTCGGGTGACCTGGGCGACCATCGCGGACGGGCTCGGACGAGAGCCCGTCCGCGATCCGGCGGCGCGCGGCTACCGCGCGGCAGGGGTCGCGGGCCTGGCGGCGCGCTCGCGCCACAGGTCCTGGCGCGCGACGTAGGCCTCGTCCCACGGCTTGACGGGGTCGGCCCAGTGCACGAGCCGCGCCGGGGCGTCCGGCAGGTCGCGCGTCGGCACGTGGTCCCACGCCGCGTCGAGCTCGGTGCGGTGCGGCCCGACGTACAGGTGCAGGGCCTCGCGCGCGTCGATCCGGAACTCCCGCATGGCGGCGAGCGACTCCGCCGCGTACCCGTCCGCCCGCAGGCGGGCCAGGTCGAGCACCATGACCCCCGTGTCGAACGCGTTGAAGTCGAACACGTGCCGGGCGTGGATGCGGCGGTAGAAGTCGTAGGCCGTCGCCGGCGCGTCGTCCAGGCGGCGGGCCGCCCGGTACAGCAGGCCGAAGCCGCTCGGGTCGGCATGCGAGGTGTGCCTGGCCGCGACGGCCGTGGGGCCCAGGTCGACGGCGGCGAGCTCCGCGACGTCACCCAGCACGACGGCGTCGACGGGCAGCACCACGGCGCGGTCCACGCCGGGCAGCAGGTGCGGCAGCAGCACGTGGTGCGCCCGCTGCGACGTCGTCAGCCCGAGCGCCTCGAGGTCGAGGGCCGAGGTCGGTACCCGGTGCACGGAGGTGCGCGCGGAGAGCTCGGGCAGGCTGAGCCGGCCGACGCCCGGTCCCACGAGCCAGACGCGCAGCGGCACGGACGCGGACGCGTCGAGCGCTCGCACGGCCTCGCCCACGTGGGGGAGCTGGCTGTGCCGGGGCAGGAGGACCACGTCGACGGCGCCGTCCACGGCAGGGGCCGTGACCGCGGCGGGGGCGGCCGCCTCCGCCGGACCGACGGGGAGCGCCGGCAGCGGCGTCGCCGCGACGTGCCGTGCGCGGGCGGCCTCCACCTCGGGGGCGACGGTCTCGCGCCACAGCGCGTACACGGCCTCGGCGTCGCGGCCCTCGAAGATGGCCGTGAGGACCGGTTCGAGCCGCGCGATCATGCCGGTGCGGATGGCCTCGAAGCCGTCGTGGTCGAGCGGGTGCAGCCCGCTGAAGCGCACGTCCGCGAAGTTCGCGGGCTGGAAGTCGACGTCCAGCCCCAGCGACGTCGTGGGCAGGTAGCAGTGCAGCCGCTTCGTCACGACGTGCGTGAACGACGTGCGGTACCACTCGAGCAGCCGCACCGCCTCGCGCATGTTCTCCACGAAGGTGCGGTCCTTCACCTCGCGGTAGCTCTGCTTGATGTTGTCCTGCCCGTCCGGCACGGGCTCGCGCACGGCGTCCACGTAGACGGTGGCGGGCGCGGGACGCTGCTCGAGCTCGGGGAAGACCGTGCTGACGGTGGTCGTGAGGCAGCCGGAGAAGAACGCGGGGACGTCGAGCGACAGCAGCAGGTCGACCGTGGTCCAGTCGCGGCAGCCCACCGGGCCGTGGGCCCGCAGGTAGTCGAGCACCTCCGGGGTCAGCAGACCGCGCTTGTTGCAGTGGAACGAGACGAAGACCGGCCGGAGGTTCTCGTGCATCGGGAAGTCCCAGACGCCGGTGCCCGCCAGGTCGTGGGAGTGCCAGCCGAACTCGAGCAGCCAGGTGCCCTCCGGGAACGCCTGGAACGACGACCCGTCGCGGTCCACGCGGTAGAGCTCGACGTCGGTGGCCTCGCCGTCGAGGCGCAGCCCGGGTCGCACCCGCTCCTGCATCTCCCGGGCGAAGCCGACCAGGTCGGCGTCGCCGTGGAAGCGCAGGTTCTGCCGGCGCACGACGTGCCCGAGGGACGACAGCGTCTGCACGTGGTCGCCGATGTTCTGCGACGACTTCCCCTTGCCGGGCTGCACGTAGTCCATGACCGCGAAGGGCACGCGCGCGCCGGGCGCCGGGGCGGTGGTGTGGCGCTCGGCCCCGCGCCAGCGCTCGAGCCACTCGACCTCGGCGGCGCCCCCGGGCCACTGCTTCTCGTTCGCGCGGTACGCCGCGACGAACCGGTCGTGCACGGCGTGCCGCAGGGCGTCGTCGCCGTGCGCGAAGACGGAGCGCAGCGCCGTGTGCCAGGTCCGGGCGTCCGGGGCTGCGCCGGCGCCGTCGAGCCAAGTGCGCACCAGCGTGAGCCCGCGCTGCGGGTCCACGCGGAAGAGCGACTCGACGTAGGGCACGGGCGCCACCGCCAGCGCCTCGCCGCCCGCGCGGTCGAAGAGGTCCAGCGCCCGCTCGTGCAGGTGGCGGCGGTGCGCCACCAGGCCGCCCGCGACCAGCGCGTCGGGGGTGGGGGACGGCGCGGCCAGGGCCTCGTCGACACGCGACTGCGCGCCCTTCTGGTCCTTGGCGTGCAGGAGGCCGCGGACCTCGTGCACCACGGGGTGCGTCCGCGCGAGGACCTCCGGACCGGAGGGTTCCGGACGTCCGAGCGCGGCGCGCAGCGCGCGGCGGGCGCCGCGCAGCAGGGTGGCAGGGTGCAGCGGGCGAGAGGGCATCAGAGCTTCCGGTTCGGTGTCGACGGGGCCGGCCGATACTACATCGGACGACTCGGATTTGCGGGGGCCTCGGCTCGCCCGTCCACCCCTCGGGCGACCCCCGTGTCCGGGAGGGTGCCGCGTGCGGGACCGGGCGAACCTCAGACCCTACGATGGGCCGGTGCCCCACAGCCACGGACCGACGACGACCCGCCTGCCCGACGGGGGGTACGCCGCCGCGACCTGGTCGATCCCCGCCGACTTCGGCGGGATGACGTCGGCCCTGCTCCGGCGCTCCCGGGCGTTCGTGGACCAGGGCGGGGTGCCGGTGCGGGTGCTCACCTTCGACCCGGCCCTCGACGTCGACGCGGCCCGTGCCGCCCTCGAGGAGCGCGGCCAGCTCGTGCCGGGCGTCACGCTGCACAACCTGTGGGCCGACGTCCGCGCGATGCCGGACGAGAAGGTCGGGGCGCGCGCCGGCGCCGCTCCGCGGGACCTCCCGCGCGGAGCTCCGGGGGAGCGGGTGCGCCTGGAGCAGGACGGGGAGTCCACGCGGCACCTGCACTTCCGGCCCGACGGCTCCCTCGCCGCCGCGGACGAGAGCACCCCGGCCGGTCGCGAGGTGCGGTTCTACACCAGCGACGGTCGGCCGGGGCGCCGGTGGTCCACCGTGTGGGCGCTGTACCGGCACTGGGTCGGCACCGTGCTGACCGAGCGGCCGACGTACCTCGTGGTCGACTCGAAGGCGCTGACCAAGTTCTTCGCCAGCCTGCAGATCAAGGGCATCTACACGCTGCACCTGGTGCACGGGGCGCACCTGACGGCCGCGGCCGAGGACGCGCACGGGCCGCTCGCGGGGACGCGCGCCCCGATGATCGAGCACGTGGGCGACTACGACGCCGTGGTGCTCCTCACGGAGGGCCAGCGGCGCGACGTCCACGACCGGGTGGGCGTGCGGGACAACACGTACGTGGTGCCGAACAGCACCGACCTGCCCGACGGCGCGCTGCCCGCGCACGCCGACCGGTACCGCGGGGTGATGCTCGCCAGCCTCAGCCGCCGGAAGCGGGTCGGCCACGCGATCGCGGGGCTGCGCCGGGCGAAGGTCCGCAGCGGCCTGCCGCTCACCCTCGACGTCTACGGCGACGGGCCGGAGCGGGCTCGCCTCGAGCCCCGTGCGGCGAAGGTCCCCGGCGTGACGCTGCACGGGTACGTCCCGGGCGCCGCGGACCGGCTGGCCGACGCCTCGTTCCTGCTGCTGACGAGCAGGGCGGAAGGGCTGCCGCTGGTGTTCGCGGAGGCGATGGCGCGCGGGTGCGTGCCGATCGCGTTCGACATCCGCTACGGCCCCGCGGACATCATCACCGACGGCGTCGACGGCTTCCTCGTGCCGGACGGCGACGTCGACGCGCTCGCGGCGGCGATCGTGCGCTTCGTGTCGCTCGACGACGACGCCGTGCGCCGCATGCGCGAGGCCGCGGTCGCGACCGCGCAGCGGTACTCCGACGCAGCGGTCGTCGGACGGTGGGCGGAGGTCTTCGCGGACGTCGCCCGTCGTCGACCGGTGTCTCCGCGGGCCGCCGGCCGGCCGGTCGGCGCGGAGCCCCGGGGATCGTCGCTGTCCCGGGCCGCGCGGAGGGTGGCCGGTATGCTGCGACGCGCCGGTCGCTGACCGGACCAGACCGCAATCCACCCTGAGATCCACCCTGAGGAGGGGCCTTGACCGCCACACCCCGCGGCGCCACGTGGCGCCGCCGGATCCGGTCCCTGGGGGGCAAGGCGATCCGTCGGCTGGGGCTGCTGCCCGGCGGCATGCCGGACGGGCTGGGCGAGGACCAGGAGCTCCTCGGCACCTCGTGGCCGTACGAGGTGCTCGTGTACTTCGCCGACACCCCCGACGCGCTCTACCAGATCGAGCAGTGGTACGACACGTTCCGCGCGCTGCACGCCGAGCACCCCGTGGTCGTCGTGACCCAGGACTCCCGCACGGCGCGCGCGATCCGCCGCGACAGCGGGCTGGACGTGCGCACCGTGGCGCACTACACGACCCTCGACGACGTCCTCGGCCGGTCGCCGACGAAGCTCGCCCTGTACGTCAACCACAACCCGCAGAACTTCACCTGCCTGCGTTTCGGGCAGCTCGTGCACGCGTCGCTGATGCACGGCGACAGCGACAAGCTCGTCACGGTGTCGAACCAGACCAAGGCGTACGACTTCTCGTTCGTCGCGGGGCAGGCCGCCGTCGAGCGCATGGCGCGGTTCAGCACCCTGTACGACGCGCACGAGCGGTGCGTGCCGGTGGGCCGCCCGCAGCTCGACGACCAGCTGCGCCTGCGCGCGCGGACGCCCCGCGGGCCGCTGCCCACCGTCCTGTACGCCCCCACCTGGGAGGGCGGCCAGCCGTCCGCGGAGTACGGGACGGTGGCCACCCACGGGCTCACGATCGTGCGCGCCCTCGTGGAGTCGGGCCGCTACCGGGTGCTCTACCGCCCGCACCCGCTCACCGGCGTCCGCGTCGCCGCGTACGGCGAGGCGGACAAGGCGATCCGGGAGTACCTCGCGGCGGCGCCAGCGCCCGCCGAGGGTCCCGCCCACGGCACCGACACCCACGGCGACGTCGCCCCGGCGTTCGCGGCGGCCGACCTCCTGGTCTGCGACGTCTCCGGCGTGGCGATGGACTGGCTCGCCACCGGCGAGCCGATCGTCGTGACCCGGCCGGTCGGCGACGTGATCATCGCGGCGAGCCCGCTGCTGGAGCTCGCGCCGTCGCTGCCCGTCGCCGCCCTCGGCGACGTGCTGGCCACGGTGGACCGCGAGCTCACCGAGGACCCGACGCGCGACCGGCGCCACGCGCTGCGCGAGCACTACCTCGGCGACACCGCTCCCGGCGCCTCCACGCAGCGGTTCGTCGCCGCGTGCGAGCGCCTCATGCAGATCCGCGACCGCGAGGTCGCCCGGGTCGAGGCCCACGGCGCGCCGAGCGCCGCACCGACAGGTAACGAGAGAGGAACGCGATGAGCATCCAGACAGTGATCCTGGCGGCGGGCATGGGGACCCGCCTGGGCCGGCCGCACCCCAAGCCGCTGACGGAGCTGCGCGACGGACGCACGATCCTCGCCCAGCAGCTCGGCAACCTCCGCTCCGTCTACGGCCGTGAGGCCGAGGTGCTGATCGTCGTCGGCTTCAAGCTCGAGATGATCCTCGAGGCCGCGCCGAACGTGGCGTTCACCTACAACGAGGTGTACGACCAGACGAACACGTCGAAGAGCCTCCTGCGCGCCCTGCGCGTCACGGGCGACCGCGGCGTGCTCTGGCTGAACGGCGACGTCGTCTTCCACCCGGACGTGCTGCGCCGCGTGCAGCCCCTCATCGACGAGGGCCGCTCGTTCGTGTGCGTCAACACGTCCTCCGTCGGCGACGAGGAGGTCAAGTACACCGTCGACGACGACGGCTACGTCAACGAGCTGTCGAAGAAGGTCGGCGCCGGGGCGCTCGGGGAGGCCGTGGGGATCAACTACGTCGCGGCCCAGGACAAGGCGAAGCTGCTGCAGCGTCTCGACGAGGTCGACGACCAGGAGTACTTCGAGGGCGGGCTCGAGCTCGCCATCGCGCACGACGGCGTGAAGGTGCTGCCGGTGGACATCTCCGACCTGTACGCGGTCGAGGTGGACTTCGCCGAGGACCTGGAGCGGGCGAACCAGGAGCTCTGACCCGCC
>NZ_JBHXAW010000056.1:0-19327 GCF_042726645.1 Isoptericola sp. NPDC060257 | reverse complement strand
GGCCCACCCTGTGGGGGCGGCCGGGCGCCGTCGTGCGTCGGGTCGGGGGGCGCGTCAGGCGCCGGCGCGACCCTCGAGGAAGGCGAGCATCGTGCGCACGCCGACGCCCGTGCCGCCGGCGGGGGTGTACCCGAACGACGAGCCCTCGTTGTACGACGGGCCGGCGATGTCGAGGTGCGCCCACGGGGTGTCGCCGACGAACTCGGCGAGGAAGTGCGCGGCGAAGAGCATGCCGCCCCAGCGGCTGGGGGCGGAGTTGACCATGTCCGCGACGGTCGACTTCAGGCCCGCCTTGAGCTCCGCCGGCATCGGCATCGGCCAGAAGGCCTCGCCCGCGACGTCGGCGGCGGCCTTGACCTCGTCGCGCACCGCGTCGGTACCCATGACGCCGGAGGTGCGGTTGCCGAGCGCGACCATCTGCGCGCCGGTGAGGGTCGCGATGTCCAGGACGACGTCGTGCCCGTCCTCGACGGCGGCGACCAGGCCGTCCGCCATGACGAGGCGGCCCTCGGCGTCGGTGTTCGTGACCTCGACGGTCTTGCCGCCGCGGATCGTGATGACGTCGGCGGGACGCTGGGCGTTGCCGCCGGGCATGTTCTCCGCGAGGCAGAGGTAGCCGGTGACGGCGACCGGCAGGCCGAGGCGCGCGGCCGCCAGGACCGTGTGCAGCACGGCGGCGGCACCGGCCATGTCGGACTTCATCGTCGGCATGCTGGCCGGCGGCTTGAGCGAGATGCCGCCGGTGTCGAACGTGATGCCCTTGCCGACGATGGCGACCTTCTCGGTGGCCTTGGCCGGCGTGTACGAGAGCTTGACGAGGCGCGGCCCGCGCGACGAGCCCTGGCCGACGCCCACGAGCCCGCCGTACCCGCCCGCGGCGAGCTGCTTGTCGTCGAGCACCGTGATCCTGAGGCCCTTGACGCCCTTGGCCGCGGCCTTGGCGGCGTCGGCGAAGGCGGCCGGGAACAGCTCGTTGGGGGCGTCGTTGACCAGGTCGCGGGTGCCGTGCACCGCCGCGGCGAGCACCTCGGCGCGCGCGACCGCGGCCTTGGCCCGGCCCGAGCGCGCGAACGTCGTCACGACCTGGATGCTGCCGACGGCGCCCTTGGTGTCCTTGCCCGTGCGGTAGCGCGTGTAGGAGTACGCGCCGAGCAGCGCCCCCTCGACGACGGCCCCGAGCTCGTCCTCGTCCACCGCGGGCAGCGCGAGGGCGGCCGTGTCGGTCCCGGCGAGCTCGCGGGTGGCGGCGCCGGCGGCGGACCGCAGCACCTCGTGCGGGAACGTGCCGTCGGCCGCGCGCTCGCCGAGCCCGGCGAGGACGACGACGCCGGCGGACACGCCGTCGCCGGCGGGCACGCGCCGCACCTCGTCGCGGGCGCCGGTGACGCCGAGACGGGGCGCGAGGGTCTCGATCTGGCGCACGAACGCCTCGGGGAGCTGGTCCGCGACGACGGCGACGCCGTCCGAGGTGGAGCAGGTGCCGACGACGAGGGCGTCGACCTTGAGAGAGCTGGGATTCTTGCCGGTGAGGGTGAGGTCTGCCACGCGCCGATGCTATCGCCGTCCCGCGGCCGCCGTCGGGCGCCCGGCGGCCGGTAGTCTGCGGGCGTGGTCCTTCCCCTGCTCATCGTCGTCCTCCTGGCGTGCGCCGCGCTCGCCGGGTGGGCGTTGTGGTTCGTCGTCCAGGACCGCGCCGTGATCCTCAAGCAGCTGATCGGCGCCGCCGTGGTCGAGGCGCTCGTCGTCGTGCAGGCGGTGGTGGCCGGCGTGCTCATGGTCACCCGCGACCACCCGGTCGACGGTCCGCTGTTCTGGGGGTACGTCGCCACGGCCCTCGTCGTGCTGCCGGTGGCCGCCGTCTGGGCGTTCGCGGAGCGCACCAAGTGGTCGTCGGTCGTCCTGGCGGTGGCCGCTCTCACCGTGGGCTTCCTCGACTGGCGCCTGTGGCAGATCTGGGGGGCGGCATGAGCGGCACCGCCCCCGCACCCGCCGCGGGCGCGCGCCGGACCGGCTCCGGTTTCGGCCGGCTGCTCGTCACCGTCTACGGCATCCTCGCCTTCGCCGCGATCGGCCGGTCGTCGTACGAGCTGGCCACCAAGTTCTCCGAGGCGCCCGTCGCCTACTCCCTGTCCACGCTGTCCGCCGTCGTGTACGTGCTGGCCACCGTCGCCCTCGCCAAGGGCGGGCCCCGTTGGCGCGTCGTCGCCTGGGTGACCGTCGGCTTCGAGGCCGTGGGCGTCCTCGCGGTCGGGGCGGCCTCGGCCGTCTCGCCCGACGTCTTCGGCGAGACGACCGTGTGGTCCGGCTTCGGCCAGGGCTACGGTTATGTGCCGCTCGTGCTGCCGTTCGTGGGGCTGTGGTGGCTGTGGCGCACCCGCCCGCGCGGTGCGAGCGGTGACGACGGCGCAGCGGCGGCACCGACCGCGCCCGAGCCCACCGAG
The DNA here is from genome assembly GCF_042726645.1 of Isoptericola sp. NPDC060257. Taxonomy (NCBI): domain Bacteria; kingdom Bacillati; phylum Actinomycetota; class Actinomycetes; order Micrococcales; family Promicromonosporaceae; genus Isoptericola; species Isoptericola sp. NPDC060257. The sequence continues at coordinate 16,886 of NZ_JBHXAW010000056.1, read as the reverse complement.
CCCGCAGCCCCCGACCCGGAGGTCCGATGAGCCCGTACACCCTGCTCTTCAACGGCGTCTTCCGCCGGATGGACCCCGAACGGGCGCACGAGCTCGCGTTCGGCGCCATCTCGCTCGCCGGGCGCGTCCCCGTCCTGCGGGACGTCGTCCAGGGCGCCCTCGCGCCGTACCTGGGCCGGGGCAGCGGCGGCCCGGGCAGCATCGAGGTGCTCGGCCGCACCGTGCCCGCTCCCTTCGGGCTGGCAGGCGGGTTCGACAAGAACGCCCGCGCGATCCGCGGCCTCACGATGCTCGGGTTCGGCTTCGTGGAGATCGGCACGGTCACCCCGCGCCCGCAGCCCGGCAACGAGGCGCCGCGCATGTGGCGCGAGCTCGACGTGCGGGGCATCCGCAACCGCATGGGCTTCAACAACGACGGCGCCCCGGCCGCCGCCGCGCAGCTCCGCGAGCTGCGCGCCACGCCCGCGGGCCGGGCCGTCGTGGTCGGCGCGAACATCGGCAAGAACAAGACGACGTCCGCGGAGGCCGCGGCCGACGACTACGCCGCCTGCGCCCGCGAGCTCGCCCCGTGGGCCGACTACCTCGTGGTGAACGTGTCGTCCCCGAACACCCCGGGCCTGCGCGACCTGCAGACCACCGCCGAGCTGCGCCCCATCCTCACCGCGGCCCGGGCCGCGGCCGACGAGGCCACCGCCGCCGCAGGCACCCGCCGGGTCCCGCTCCTGGTGAAGATCGCCCCCGACCTCGCGGACGCGGACGTCGACGCGGTGGCGGGCCTCGTCACGGAGCTCGGCCTGGACGGCGTCGTCGCCGTGAACACGACCATCGGGCACGACCGCGGCCCCGGCGGCCTGTCCGGCCCGCCGCTCCTGGAGCGCGGGCTGCAGGTCGTCGCCCGGCTGCGTGAGCGCCTCGGGCCCGACCCGGCGATCATCGGCGTCGGCGGGATCTCGAGCGCCGACGACGTCCGCGCGTACCTGCGCGCCGGCGCCGACCTGACCCAGGGGTACACGTCGTTCATCTACTCCGGCCCGTTCTGGCCGTCGCGGGTCAACCGCGCCCTGACGCGCACCCGCGGGTCCGTCGCGGCCGGCAGCATCGACCGCGGCAACGGCTCCACCGGGAGCGCCGCGTGATCCGGGCGCGCTGGGAGTGGGCGCTGGACGACGCCGAGGGGCGCGTGCTGAGCGTCCCGAGCCCGGTCTTCACCACGCAGTACGACGCCGAGCAGTGGCTCGGCGAGCACTGGCGGGAGCTGGCGGCCGGGGGCGCGACCCTCGCCCGCCTGCTGCACGACGGGGCGCAGGCGACCCCCGGCGTGGTGCTGCCGTCGGTCTGACGGCACCGCCGCGGGGTCGCGGCCTCAGGCGCCCGGTGCCACCTGCGCCCAGGCTCGGGCGAGCCGTGGGACGGCCGTCGCGAACTGGTCGGGCTCGCGGGTGAACGTCAGGCGCACGCGGTCGCGCGACGAGCCGTCCGGGGTGAACGCGGGCCCGGGCGTGACCAGGACGCCGTGGCGGACGGCGGAGGCCGCGAGCGCCTGCGCGAGCGGTCGGCCCAGGTCGGCCCAGAGGCAGAGCCCGCCCGCCGGCACGCTCACGCGCCAGTCCGGCAGGGCGTCGCGGACCAGGTCGACGAGCAGGTCGCGGCGCGCCCGCAGCTCGGCGACGCGGCCGGGCAGGATCGCGTCGGCACGGCGCAGCAGCTCCACGACGGCGAGCTGCTCGAGCACCGGCGTGGCGATGTCGGCCGACTCGCGCACGCGCGCCAGCCGGCGCACCACCTGGGGGTCGGCCCGCACCCAGCCGACGCGCACCCCGCCCCAGAACGACTTCGACGCGGAGCCGATCGTCACGACGTGCGGGGAGCTGCCGTCGCCCGCGAACGGCTCCGGCACCTGCGCGCCGGGGTCGAGGGCCAGGTCGGTCAGGGTCTCGTCGCCGACGACGGTCGTGCCGGTGCGGTGGGCGAGGTCGCGCACCGCCGCCCGCGCCTCGGTCGACATCGTCGTGCCGGTGGGGTTGTGGAAGTCCGGCACGAGGTAGACGAGCCGGGGCCGGGTGCGCCGCACCGCCGACGCGAGCGTCTCGACGTCGCCCACGGGGACCCCGACCACCCGTCCGCCGAGCCGTCGCGTCGGCTCCAGGGCGTGGAAGTACGTGGGCGACTCGACGACGGTGGTCTCGCCGCGCCCGACGAACGCGGCGGTGAGCACGGAGATCGCCTGCTGGGCGCCCGTGGTGACGAGGATCTGGTCCGGCGTGGTCGGCACGCCGCGTGCCGTGTAGCGGTCGGCGATCGCCGACCGCAGCGCCTCGACGCCGAGGTGGGCGTAGCCGCCGGTGGCCAGGTAGCCGGGCAGCACCTCGAGGGCCGCGGCGTAGGCGTCGTGCAGGGCGGAGGTGGCCGACGGGGTCGCCTGGGCCAGGTCGACGGGGGCCTCGGGCGGTGCGTCGCCGCGCGGGTCCGTGGGGGCGTCGCCCGCCGCGACCGGCACGCTCCCGCGCGGCGCGCCGGCGCCGCGGGGGAGCGTCGTGACGGTGCCGGAGCCGACCCGGCTCGCGAGGAAGCCGAGCTCGCGCAGGCGGGCGTAGGCGCCGGACGTCGTGGTGCGCGAGACCCGCAGCGCCGTCGCCAGCTCACGCTCGCTGGGTACCCGGGTGAGCGGCGGCAGGCTGCCGGAGAGCACCGCGGCGCGCAGGGCGTCCGACAGTGCGAGGTAGGCCGGCCCTCCCGCGCGCCAGTCGCCCAGCAGGCGCGCGGTGGCGGCGGGGGAGAGCTGCCGGACGGCGGGCGGCGCGGACGGGGCGGAAGGTGGGGAGACGACGGTCACGGGGCCACTGTCGCCCCAATGGATATGGATTGCAAGGCCATTGTCACGGAGGGTGGGAGCATGAGCACGACTGTCCGCCCTGTCCGTCGTCCGCCCCGCCGACTCCCGCGCCGCCTGCCGCGCGGCCCTCTTCGTCGGCGGGCGGCGCGCAGCCCGCGAACCGGGACGCCCGGGGCCACCTCCGCCGCGTCGCCCGTGACCACGGGGACCACCGCACCCGACGCCGCCGTGCCCGCCGTGGCCCCGGCGATGCCCTGGGGGCCCGTCCGCCGCGGGACCCAGCTCGTCCTCGGGCTGCTGGGCTTCACGTGGTCGATGGCGATGATGCTGCACGCGGGCCAGGGCGGCATGCCGTGGGACGTGCTGCACCAGGGCCTGGTGCGCAGCACGGGCCTCGGGTTCGGCACGGTCGTCGCGCTGACGTCCGTGCTCGTGCTGCTCGCCTGGGTCCCGCTGCGGCAGCGTCCCGGCATCGGCACGGTGGCGAACGTGGCCGTCATCAGCCTGGCGATCGGGCCCTGCCTCGCGGCCAACGCGTGGCTCGTGCCCGACCCGGGCCCGGTCGCCCGCGTGGCGCTCGCCGTCGGCGGCATCGTCCTCAACGGCGTGGCGACCGCCGCCTACATCGGGGTGCGGCTCGGCCCGGGCCCGCGCGACGGGCTCATGACCGGCCTCGTGCAGCGCACCGGCGGGTCGGTGCGGCTCGTGCGGACCGGCATCGAGGTCGTCGTCGTGCTGGCGGGCATCCTGCTCGGGGGGACGTTCGGCTGGGCCACGGTGGCCTTCGCGCTGGGCGTCGGCCCCGTGGTGCAGGCGACCGTGCGCTGGCGGTGGCTCGTGCCCGCGGGCCTCACCAGCGGCGCGCCCGCCGCCCGCGCCGCCGCCGCGACGAGACAGCGGCACACCGACGCCGACGTCGCGCGGCGCGGGCGCGAGATCTCCCGCGCGCTCGACATCGTCGCCCGGGAGCACCGCGACCGCTGACCAGCACACCGTCCGGGACGCGATCGTCCGTGCCGTCGGCCGTCAGGGCGCGACGGACCGTCCGCCGGACGGCAGGGTGCGGCGGTAGAAGGTGGCGGAGGCCTCGTAGCCGAGGGTCTCGTAGAAGCAGCCCGCCCGCCGGCTCGCCAGGGAGACGTAGGCGGCGCCGCGGGCCGTCGCCCACCGCTCGGCGTGGGCCATGAGCGCGGCGCCGAGCCCGCGGCCACGGTGCGTCGGGTCGACCATGACCTCCTCGACCCAGCAGACCGGTCCGTTCGCGAGGAACGTCGGGTGGACGCTCGCCAGGAGGTAGCCGAGCGGCGCGTCGCTCGCCGGCCCGGTGACGACGGCGAGCAGGGTGTCGTCCCGAGCGAGGAGCGCCGGGAGCGTGTCGTCGAAGGCGTCCCGCCGGGGCCGGAAGCTCGTCGCGAAGTCGCGGGCGAGCGGCCACAGGGCCTCGGCGTCGGCGGCGCGGGCGGGTCGGACGGTCGGGGAGGGCACGACGGCACCGTAGCGTCGACGTAGCGGTGGGTCGTCGTCGCGTCTCGGGACGAGGACCCACCGCTACGTCGGTCCCCTCCGGGACCGCGGGCCGGTCAGGCCACGCGGGTCTGCGGTGCGTTCTCGGCGGTCTTGGCCGGGTCTCGGACGACGACGTCGCCCAGGACGTCGTCGATCGTCGCCAGGAGCTCGGCCGGGATCGTCACCCCGGAGGCCTTGACGTTCTCCGCGACCTGCTCGGGCCGGGACGCGCCGACGAGGGCCGCCGCGACGTTGTCGTTCTGCAGCACCCACGCGACGGCGAGCTGCGCCATCGAGAGGCCCAGCTCGTCGGCGACCGGGCGCAGGCCCTGCACGCGGGTGAGGACGTCGTCGTCGAGGAACCGGCGGATGCTCGACGCGCCGCCCTTCTCGTCGGTCGCGCGCGACCCGGCGGGCAGGGGCTGGCCGGGCACGTACTTGCCGGACAGCACGCCCTGCGCCATCGGCGACCAGACGATCTGCGACAGCCCGCACTCCTGCGAGGCGGGCACGACCTCGTCCTCGATGACCCGCCACAGCATGGAGTACTGCGGCTGGGAGGAGATGAGCTGGAACCCCAGCTCCTTCGCCAGGGCCGCGCCGGCGCGGATCTGGTCCGCCGTCCACTCGGAGACGCCGATGTACAGGGCCTTGCCCTGGCGCACGATGTCGGCGAACGCCTGCATCGTCTCCTCGAGCGGCGTCTCGGTGTCGTAGCGGTGCGCCTGGTAGAGGTCGACGTAGTCGGTGCCGAGGCGCTTCAGCGAGCCGTTGATCGACTCCATGACGTGCTTGCGCGACAGGCCCGTGTCGTTGGGGCCGCCGGGGCCCGTCGGCCAGTACACCTTGGTGAAGATCTCGAGCGACTCGCGCCGCTCGCCCGCGAGCGCGTCACCGAGCACCTGCTCGGCCTTCGTGTTCGCGTAGACGTCCGCGGTGTCGAACGTCGTGATGCCCGCGTCGAGCGCGGCGCGCACGCACTGCGTGGCGACGTCGTTCTCCACCTGGGAGCCGTGGGTGAGCCAGTTGCCGTAGGTGATCTCGGAGATCTTCAGACCGCTGTTGCCGAGGTACCGGTAGTTGACCATGCGCCCACCCTAGGCGCGGCGCGGGGTCACTCCGGCCAGACGCCGTGCTTCTTCGACGACGGCTTCGGCAGGCGCGAGCGGCGGATCTGGAACGCGCGCATGACGGCGTACATCATCGTGCCCTTCGGCACCTCGCCGAACTTCGCCCGCAGCCGCTTCCGCAGTCCTCGCCACAGCAGGAACGCGTCGGCGATGGTGAGCAGCACGATCGCGTACAGCAGCATCAGCACGAGCGCCGCCATCGTCGCGTTCTGCATGAAGATGAAGTTCAGGACGATGAACGCGAACGCGACGGGAAGGAAGAACTCCCCGAGGTTCCAGCGGGCGTCCACGTAGTCGCGCACGTAGCGCTTGAGCGGGCCCTTGTCGCGAGGCGGCAGGTGGCGCTCGTCGCCGGTCTGCATCGCGCGGTACTCGAGGTTGCGCTGCTCGCGTGCCTTCTCCCGCGCCGCCTTCGTCGCCGCCTTGCGGTCGTCGGGCACCAGGGGGCGCTTGTTCGCGGCCTGGGACACGCTGCGCTTGGGCGTCGGGCGGCCCTTGCCGCCGGGCGTGCCGGTCTTCTCGATCTCGGCGGCCGCGTCGACGGGGTCGGTGGAGCCGGGGGACGACGGCGTCGCGTCGGGCTTGTTGCGGGAGAACACGCTCCCAGAGTAGTCGAGCGCGCAGGTAGCGTGAGCCGCGTGACAGACACCCCCGGCAACGCCCAGCACCTCGACGCCGCCACCACCCTGCGCGCGCACGTCGAGCGGCAGTTCCCCGCCCTCCAGGCCGACCTCGAGCGCCTCGTGCGCATCCCGAGCGTCTCGGCCGCGGCCTTCGACCAGGCGCATGTCGCGGCGAGCGCCGACGCCGTCGCCGCGCTGCTGCGCGACGCAGGGCTGCCCGACGTGCGGATCCTGCGCTCGGCCCGCCCCGACGGGACGCCCGGGGCGCCCGCCGTCGTCGCGCGCCGTCCCGCACCCGAGGGCGCCCCGACCGTGCTGCTGTACGCGCACCACGACGTCCAGCCGCCCGGCGACGCCGCCGGGTGGGCGACCGACCCGTTCGAGCCGGTCCAGGTGGGCGAACGGCTGTACGGCCGCGGCGCCGCGGACGACAAGGCGGGGCTGGTCGCGCACGTCGGCGCGCTGCGCGCCCTGGCCGCCCTCGCGGAGGAGGGCGGCGGCGACCTGCCCGTCGGGATCACCGTGTTCGTCGAGGGCGAGGAGGAGTCGGGGTCCCCGAGCTTCCGCCAGTTCCTCGCCGACCATCGCGAGCTGCTCGCGGCGGACGTCATCGTGGTCGCCGACTCCACGAACTGGAAGGTGGGCGTGCCCGCGCTCACCACCTCGCTGCGCGGCCTGGTCGACGGCGTCGTCGAGGTCGAGGTGCTGGGCCACGCGGTGCACTCGGGCATGTTCGGCGGTCCCGTGCTCGACGCGAACACCCTGCTGGCCCGGCTGATCGCCACGCTGCACGACGACGTCGGCAACGTCGCGGTGGCGGGCCTGGTCAGCGCCCCCGAGCCGGAGGTCGACTACGGCGAGGCGCCGTTCCGCGCCGACTCCTCGCTGCTCGACGGCGTCTCGCTCGCGGGCGAGGGCACGATCGCCGGGCGGCTGTGGGCCAAGCCGGCGCTGTCCGTCATCGGCATCGACGCCACGAGCGTCGCGCACGCGTCGAACACGATCGCGCCCCGCGCGGCCGCGAAGCTGTCCCTCCGCATCCCGCCGGGACAGGAGCCGCAGGCGGCGGAGGACGCGCTGCGGACCCACCTCGAGGCGCACGCGCCCCTCGGGGCGCGCGTCACCTGGCGGCCGGGCGAGCAGGGCCGCGCCTTCCACGCCGCCGACGACTCCGCGGCGATGCGCGCGGCGCGCTCGGCGTTCGCGACGGCCTGGGGCACGGACCCGGTGGACATCGGCGTCGGCGGATCGATCCCGTTCATCGCCGACCTGCTCGAGTTCTTCCCCGCCGCGGCCGTGCTCGTCACCGGTGTCGAGGACCCGGACTCCCGCGCGCACGGCGCCGACGAGTCGGTGCACCTGGGCGAGCTGCGCAAGGTCGTGCTGGCCGAGGCGCTCCTCCTGCGCCACGTCGCCGAGCTCGACGGCTGAGAACGGGGGCGGCGCGATGACCCAGGGCTCCCGGGACGGCTTCGAGGACGCGGTCGCCTCGGCGATCATGGTGCCGCTGCTGCCCTGCGGGGGTGACGAGGCGGACCTCGACGAGCTGGTCGCGTTCTGGACGACGCTCGGCCTCGAGGTCACCTACCGGCAGCGCCGGCCCAACCCGATCGTGGCTCTCGGCCGGGGCGGGCTCCAGCTGCAGTACTACGGGATGCCGGGCTGGGACCCGGAGCAGAGCCACTCGACGTGCGTCGTGGCTGTCCCCGACACCGAGCCGGTCTACGAGACGTTCGCCGCCGGTCTGCGCACGTTGTTCGGCCGGCTGCCCTTGTCGGGGGCGCCCCGGGTGACCCGGCCGAGGAAGAGGGCGAACAACGGGGGCCTCAGCGGGTTCAGCCTGATCGACCCGGCCGGCAACTGGGTGCGGGTCACCCGGCTGCCCGACGCGCCGGTCGTCGCGGGCGAGGGCGGCACGACCTCCTGGACGACGGGTGGTGGCGGGCCCCTGGCGCGGGCCCTCGAGAACGCCGTCGTCGTCGGCGACTCGCACGGCGACGTCGCCCAGGCCCGCAAGCTCCTGGGCGGCGCCGTCCGCCGCTCCCGTGCCGAGGGCGGCACGCCCGCGGCAGAGCTCGCGCCGGCGCTCGCCTACCTCGCGGAGCTCGCGGTACGCGCCGGAGACCCCGCCGCGGCGGGCGAGCTCGTCGCCGAGCTCGACGCGCTCGCCGGCGCCCATGGGGCGGGGGACGCGGCCGTCAGGTCCGCGGCGGACGAGGCGCACGCCCTCGTGACCGACGCGGCCGGCTGACGCGCCGCAGCCTCAGCTCACCCCGGCCGCCGCGCGGAGGACGTCGAGAGCGACCGGGACGTCGGCATCGACGCCCGTGCTCAGGGCCGCCTCGAGCCGCCCGGCAGCCTCGGAGAGCCCCACGTCGCCGAACGTCGCGGCCGAGCCCGCCATCGTGTGGCAGAGCCGTACGGCCTCCTCGCGGGCCACGGGGTCGTCCCGGGTCTCGGCTGTCGCGAGGAGCTCGGTGAGCCGCCGTGCCCGTCCCCGGTTGCGTTCGCGCGCGCGCCGCCCGAGGGCGGCGATCGCGTCGTCGAGACCCGCGTCGTCGAGCCCCCCGCCGTCGGGGCCCGGTCCGTTCTCGCCGTCCGACCCGGTCCTCGGTCGGCCCTGCGGCGTGCCGGGCGAGGCGGTCACGCGTCCCAACCCAGCACGTCAGCGAGGTCGGAGGGCAGCTTCAGCGGGTCGAAGGGCTTCGTCAGCACGCCGGTCGCACCCAGGCCGTCGAGCCGCGAGATGTCCTGGCTACCGACCTTCGCGGTGAGGAACACCACCGGTACCTCGCGCAGCTCGGGGACGGCACGCAGCCGGCCGAGGACGGTCGGCCCGTCGTGCACGGGCATCATGACGTCCAGGAGGATCACGTCCGGGCGCACGCGACGCGCCACGTCCAGGCCTTCCGTGCCGTCGCCGGCCGTGTGCACCTCGTGCCCCCCGACGGCGGACAGCGCGACGGCTGCCACCTCCCTGATCGACGGATCGTCGTCGATGACCACCACGCGTCGGCCCCCCGTCGCCACGTGCTGCGCCTCCTGTCAGTGCCCTTCTCCGAGTCCGCACGACGGTACCCCCCGACACGCGAGGACGCCTTTCGTCGCTCCGGGCGTCGGCTTCGGGGGCGGAGCGCGCGAACCTCTCCTACCCTCGGGCCCATGGGGGACGCGCGACAGGCGACGGCGCGGGCGCACGCGAGGTTCGTGCGCTGGTGCTGGGTCGCGGCGGTGCTGGTGCTGGCCCTGGTGGTGCTCCTGGCGGGCCCCCTGGACCAGGCCGCGCAGGCTGCGATCTCTCGCGGCGCCATCGCAGCGGCCGGCGTGGTCGCGGCGCTGAGCTGCGGCTGGCGCGCGGCGCGCTCGACGGGGCGTCGACGCCGCGCGTGGGGACTGCTGTCCCTGGGCGGCGCGGTCGGCCTCCTCGGCAACGTGTACGCGGGTCTGGTGGGCGACCCGGAGACCGGCGACACCGCCTACATCGCAGCGCTTCTGCTCGGCGTGGTGGGGATGGCGCTGTTCCCGACCGTGCGACCGCGCGGTCACGAGCTGGTGCGCATGCTGCTCGACAGCGTGGTCGTCGGAGGCTCGGTCCTGTACATCGCGGTCTTCAGCGTCGCCCTGGGGGGTACCGGCGGCTTCGAGGCCGAGCCGGTGCTCACCGCGTACGCGCTGCCGGTCGTGGACGCGCTCCTGGCGACCCTCGCCGTCCTCGTGCTCACCCGTTCCCCGGCCGCCGAGCGCGTGCCGCTCGGCCTCGTCGGCATCGGGTTCGTGCTGTACGCGGTCGCCGACGTGGCGTTCGCGCTCCTCACAGTCGAGGGTGGCTTCAGCTTCGGCAGCCCGGTCGACGTCGGGTGGGTGGGCGGCTATCTCGCCATCGCCGTCGCGGCGCGCCACCCCGCAGCTTCCGGTAGCCCCATCACGGGGCATCGGACGGACGGGTCGCCCGTGCTGGGCACCGTCGTCACGTTCGGGCTTTTCCTCGCTGCAGCGCTCGCGCGGGTGTGGCAGTCGGGGGCGAACGACGGCGTCTCGGGGGTCGCGAACACGCTGTGGGTGGCCGTCCTCGTCGCCGTCGCGGTACGGCAGATCCTCGTCGTCGTCGACAACGAGTCGCTGCGCGGCGGGCTGGAACGGCGGGTGGAGGAACGCACGGCACAGCTGCGGGCGCTGGCGAGCGAGCGAGAGCGCACGCTCGAGTCCGTCGCCGACGGCATCTACGGCGTCGACTCCGCCGGACGTGTCACCTTCGTCAACGCCGCCGGCGCCAGGACGCTGGGCACGGCGGCGGCCGACCTCGTGGGACGCGACGCGCACGAGTCGTTCCACGCGCCTGCCGAGGACGGCACCCCGTACCCCGCCGAAGGCTGCTACATCGCCGAGGCTCTGCGAGAAGGCCTGACCGCCACGGCCGAGCAGGACGTCTACCGGCGCCCGGACGGCAAGGACGTCCCCGTCGAGGTCGCTGCGAGCCCACTGCGCACTGACGGCGTGGTGACCGGTGCAGTCGTGGTGTTCCGCGACATCTCCGAGCGGCGCGAGGTGGAGCGCATCAAGGACGAGTTCGTCTCCGTCGTGAGCCACGAGCTGCGCACGCCGCTCACCTCGATCCGCGGCGCGCTGGGGCTGCTCGACAGCGGGGTGCTCGACCGGGCTTCCGACCAGGCCGCCCGCATGGTGCACATCGCCCTCACGAGCAGCGAGCGCCTGGGCCGCCTCGTGGACGACATCCTCGACGTCGAGCGGATGGACGCGGGGACCGCGCAGCTGGTGCTCGCCGAGCAGCGGCTCGACGGGCTCGTCGCGGCCGCGACGGAGCAGGTGTCGATCCAGGCCGACGACGCCGGCGTGGTGCTGTCGTCAGACGGCACGACGGAGCTTGTGCTGGTGGACGGCGAACGCATCGTGCAGACGCTGACGAACCTGCTGAGCAACGCCGTGAAGTTCTCGCCGCGGGGGAGCACCGTCCGGGTGTCCGTCCGGACCGTGGGGGACCTGGTCGAGGTGCGGGTCGACGACGAGGGCCGCGGGATCCCGCCGGACAAGCTCGAGACCGTCTTCCGGCGCTTCGAGCAGGTGGACGCCTCGGACGCTCGCGAGCGGGGCGGCACGGGACTGGGTCTCGCCATCGCCCGGAGCATCGTCGAGCGGCACGGTGGGCGGATGTGGGCGCTCAGCGAGGGGGACGGCCGCGGGTCCAGCTTCCGGATGACCCTGCCGCGCGCGGTCGTTCTCGGCCCGGCGGACCACGACGCACCGGCGGGCGCGACGCCCGCCCCGCCGGCGACCGCCCCCGTCCGCTCGGTGAAGGACTCCGACCCGGGCTCCGACCCCGTACCCGCGTCGGAGGCCGCCCGCGTCGCCACGGACGTCCGTGTCGTCGTCGTCGACGACGACCCGTACGTGGTCGACGTGCTGCGCGCCGTCCTCGAGGCACGCGGGTACGCCGTCGTGGGTGTGACCGACGGCCGCGCGGCGCTCGAGGCCGTCGAAGCGGAGCATCCCGCTGCGATCGTGCTGGACCTGGCGATGCCCGGGACCGGAGGCGCCGAGGTGCTCCGACGGCTGCGGCACTCGGCGGCGACCGCCGAGCTCCCGGTCGTCGTCGTGTCGGGCACGGCGGCGTCGGACGCCCGGGAGACCGCGGCGCTCGCGGACGGCTGGCTCGTCAAGCCCGTGGACCCCGCCCGGCTCGCGGCGACGGTCCGCGACGTCATCCGGCTGCGCCCGCACCACGAGAACGTCCTCGTCGTCGAGGACGACGACGACCTCCGCGCCGTCCTGACGACCGTCCTGGAGGGCGCGGGACTGGTGGTGACGGCGGCGCGGGGCCTCGCCGAGGCGCGCGCCGCCCTCGCGGACGGGCCGGAGCCTCACCTGGTGCTGCTGGACCTGCGCCTGCCCGACGGCACGGGCCACGACCTGGTGGCGGACCTGCGGCGCCGCGGCCGCCTGCACCGGACCCCCCTCGTCGTCTACTCGGGTGCCGACGTCGGCCCTGTCGAGCGGGAGGACCTCCGTCTGGGCAGTACCGTCTTCCTCACCAAGGGCCGGGAGGCGCCGGACGCGGTGCTGCGCCCTGTCCTGGACCTGCTGGACGCCGCCGCGGGCCGGACCGCCGACTCCTCCGCCCACCACCAGACCGGACCGACCCCGAGGACCCCATGAGCGACTTGACCATTCGCGTGAGCGCCGGCACCGGGAGGGGCCGCACGACGCTCGCAGCCTTCGACGCGGCCCTCGTGGCCGCCGGCGTGGGCGACTTCAACCTGGTCCGGCTGAGCTCGGTGGTGCCACCGGGCAGCACGGTCCTCGAGGTGGAAGGGCGAGACCAGCTCCGGGGCGAGCACGGCGACGCGTTGTATTGCGTGTACGCGGCGGGGCACGCCTCCCTGCCCGGCCACGAGGCCTGGGCCGGTGTCGCGTGGTCACGGCGCGACGACGGCAGCGGCGCAGGGCTCTTCGTGGAGCACGACGGCCCGTCGCACGAGCAGGTGGAGACCGATCTCGTGCACAGTCTGGACGACCTGTCCGCGACGCGCGGGGGCATGTACCACCAGGAGGGACGCCGCATCATCGGGATGGCCTGCGAGACCCTTCCCGTGTGCGCCGTGGTGGTGGCGACGTTCCGTCGCGCCGGATGGGAGGAGCTGGGCCGTGCGCGCTGACGTGACGTTCGAGGCGACGGTGACCGGGGAGGCGGCCGAGCGGTTCTGGGCGCTCTACCTCGAGGCGTTCGAGCCGCTGCGGACGCGCGCCGCGGCCCGCCACGTGCTGCACCGTGAGGAGTTCGACGAGGAGATGAGCGACCCGCGCGTGCTCAAGCTCCTCGCCCACGATGCGCAGGGGAAGGAGGTCGGGCTCACGACGCTGGCGACCGACCTCGCCGCTGTGCCCTGGGTGAGCCCGGAGTTCTTCGCCGAGCGCTACCCCGAGCACGCCGCGCGTGGCGCGATCTGGTACATCGGCTTCACCCTCGCCCATCCGGGCCGACGGTCGACGCGGACGTTCATGGACATGATCGACGCCCTCGTCGCGCGACTCGCCGAGCACCGGGTGGTCTGCGCGTACGACGTCTCCCGGTTCAACGACGACTCGCTGCGGTTCGCCGAGAACCTGCGCCGCCGCCTGGAGCGCACGCAGGACGTCACGGTGGAGACGGTGGACCGGCAGACCTACTACGCGACGACGTTCCACTGACGGCGCGCGCTGCCGCCCACGCGCGTCAGGCCCGCTCGGGGTCCCGGTGCGCGACGTCGAGCGCCCGCGCCCAGGCGGCGACGTCGTCGGGCAGGTCGGGGCTCTGCGCCGGCGCCTCCGGGCCCATGAGCGCGACGACGTCCGGCGCGGGGATCCGGGCGTTCCCCGGGCCGAGGAACCGTCCGGCCACGTAGCCGCGGCCGTAGAGCTGCCCGCGGCAGGTGAAGACCTGCTCGATGTAGATCACCCGCTCGTCCCAGCCGAGCACGCGCGTGGCGATCTCGAAGCGGTCTCCGAGCTTGAGCGAGCGCTTGTAGGTCATGGTCGACGCCGCGACCACCGGGTACCACTTGCGGTCGCCGATCTTGGCGAAGCCGTCGAGGTCGGCGATGAAGTTCGACCGTGCCACGTCCATCATCTGCAGGTACGAGCCGTTGTTGACGTGCAGGTACAGGTCGAGGTCGCCGGGGCGCACGCGCATCCGCGTCACGGACGGGTCGAGCAGGCCCTGGCCGGGCACCGGCTTGCGGGGACGCAGGGACGCCCAGGTGAGCTGGATCATTCGAGTCACCCGCGCAGGGTATATCGGCGACCGGCGGTACCAGATACTTGCGCCCGGCCGGGCGGGCGGACGTGCTGCAGGTCAGACCGGGGGAGCGGGGTCGTACTGGATCCCCCGGCGCACCGCGCGCGCCACCTCGGGCGACTCGAGCCGCGCCACCAGGTGCAGGGCCATGTCGATCCCGGCCGAGACGCCGGCCGCCGTCACGACGTCCCCGTCGTCGACGAACCGCGCCTCGGTGTCCACGACGACGCTGGGGTCGATCTCCGCCAGCTCGTCGTAGTGGTCGCGGTGCGTCGTCGCCGGGCGGCCGGCCAGCAGCCCCGCCGCCGCGAGCACCAGGGCGCCCGTGCACACGCTCGCGAGGACCGGCGTCTGCACGCGCACCTGCCGCAGCCACTCCAGGTGGGTCGGGTCGGCCATCATGGCGCGGGTGCCCCAGCCGCCCGGGTAGACGAGCACGTGCAGCGGGCCGACGTCGTCCGCGGAGTGGGCGGGCACGAGGCGCAGGCCCTTGGCGAGGCGCACGCCGTCGCCGTCGCGCGAGAAGGTGCTCACGTGCGGCTTCGGCCCCGACTCGCTGCTCGAGTGCTGCTCCCAGGCCGCGAGGACCTCGAACGGCCCGACGACGTCGAGCTCCTCCGCGTCGTCGAACACGAGGATGCCGATGTGGAGCCCGCCGTCGGTGCTCATGCCTTCTCCTGCGTCGTCAGGGCCGTCACGGCCCCACGGTCATGTCAGATCCCGGGCAGCGCCAGCATCTGGTCGAGCGCCACGCGGGCCCAGTGGGCGTCGTCGGCGTCGACCACGATCCGGTTGACCACGCGTCCCTCGACCAGCGACTCCATCGCCCACACCAGGTGCGGCAGGTCGATGCGGTTCATGGTCGAGCAGAAGCACACGGTCGAGTCCAGGTAGTGCACCTGCTTGTCAGGGTGCGCCTTGGCGAGCCGGCGCACCAGGTTGAGCTCGGTGCCGATCGCCCAGGAGCTGCCGGGCTCGGCGGCGTCGAGGGCCTTGATGATGAACTCGGTGGACCCCACCTGGTCCGCCGCGGTGATCACCTCGTGCTTGCACTCCGGGTGGGCCATCACCGTCACCCCCGGCACCTTCGCCCGGACGTCCTCGACGTTGCGCGCGGAGAACCGCCCGTGCACCGAGCAGTGCCCCCGCCACAGGATCATGCGCGCGTCGCGCAGCTGCTGCTCGGTGAGGCCGCCCAGCGGCTTGCGCGGGTCGTAGACCACGCAGTCGTCCAGGCTCAGGCCGAGCTGGAGGACGGCGGTGTTGCGGCCCAGGTGCTGGTCCGGCAGGAACAGCACCTTGCCGGTGCCCTCCACGCCGCCCACCCGGTCGAACGCCCAGCGCAGCGCGACCTGCGCGTTCGACGAGGTGCAGACGGTGCCGCCGTGGCGGCCGGTGAAGGCCTTGATCGCGGCGGACGAGTTCATGTAGGTGACGGGCACGGTGTCGTCGGCGATCCCGACGTCCTGCAGCACCGCCCACGCCTCCTCGACCTGGCCGATCTCGGCCATGTCCGCCATGGAGCAGCCCGCGGCGAGGTCGGGCAGCACGACCTGCTGGGCGTCCGACGTGAGGATGTCGGCGCTCTCGGCCATGAAGTGGACGCCGCAGAACAGGACGAACTCCGCCTCGGGGCGGGCGGCGGCCTCGCGCGCGAGCTTGAAGGAGTCCCCGGTGACGTCGGCGAAGTCGATGACCTCGTCGCGCTGGTAGTGGTGCCCGAGCACGAACGCGCGCTCGCCCAGGGCGGCCCGCGCGGCGCGGGCCCGCTCCACCAGGTCCGGGTCCGACGGCGACGGCAGCGCCCCGGTGCACTCGACGCCCCGCTCGGAGGCGAGGTCGCGGCCCTGGCCGAGCAGCAGCAGCGCGGAGGGTGCGGGCTCGGCGAAACCGGTCGTGGTGCCGGTCGTGGTGCCCGCGGTGTCGTTCAGCAGGGTGGTCACGCGCTCATATTTCCACAGCGCCCGGCCGCGGCGCGCCGTGCGTCCGCTCGCACAGCGGCCGTGCGCGGCGGGCCGCGCGTCCGCCTCTCTGGCGCGGCCGGGGCGTCGAGCGTCCGTGGCGCCAGCGGGTGTGCCACGATCGCGGCATGCAGGTGCTGCTCTGCGTCGGCGAGGACGCCCGCCCTCTGGCTCCCGCGCTCGCGACGGCGTGGCGGGAGGCCGCGCCGTCGTGCGACGTGACCACCGTCGTCCTGCCCGCCACCCTGTCCGACAACCCGTCCGACAAACCGTCCGACGCCGCGCCGCCCGGGGAGGCGCGACCGGCGCTCGCGGGCGTGTTCGTCCCCCTGGGCGCCCTCGGGCTGTCGAGCGTCGCGGGGCCGGAGGAGGGGCCGCTCGCCGGCCCGGCCGCCGAGGCCGACCTCGTCGTCGTGCACGTCCCCGTGCTGGACGGCACGACCCTGCGCGAGGGGCGCGTCCCGGCCGCCGTGGCGGCCGCCGCCCCGCACGCCGTCCCGGTCGTGGTGCTGGCCGGCCGCAGCGAGGTGTCGCGGCGCGAGTGGTCCGGGGCCGGGGTGAGCGGCGTGCACGAGACGGGGCCCGACGCCGCGACGGCGACCGCGCGCGTGGCGCGGACCTGGGCGCCGTCCTGGGCCTGACCGCCACGACCTCGACGGCTGCCGCGCCGCGCCTGTGACCCGCGTCATCGCGCCCGCGGAATTCGCGCGTAGGATCGGGAACAGCCGTACCGGTCCGCCTGTTGGAGGAAGCATGACCGACACCACCGAGATCGCCACGCACGCCGTGGACCTGTCCGACGTCGCCGCCGACAAGGTTCGCAGCCTGCTCGAGCAGGAGGGCCGCGACGACCTCCGTCTGCGGGTGGCCGTCCAGCCCGGCGGCTGTTCCGGCCTCATCTACCAGCTCTACTTCGACGAGCGCCTCCTCGACGGCGACGCGCTGCGCGACTTCGACGGCGTCGAGGTCGTCGTGGACCGCATGAGCGTGCCCTACCTCGAGGGCGCGAAGATCGACTTCGCGGACACCATCGAGAAGCAGGGC
>NZ_JBHXAW010000055.1:0-19356 GCF_042726645.1 Isoptericola sp. NPDC060257 | reverse complement strand
GCCCGGCCCCCTCGGGGGACCGGGCCGTGCGTCGTGAGGCGCGGGTCAGAGGACCTGCGCGACCTCGTCGAAGGACAGGCGCGGGCCGCGCGGGTAGGGCGAGCCCTCGCCCTCGGCGTGGCCGACATTGATGACGAGGAACGACTTCCAGCCGGACTCGGCGAAGAACTCGGCGTCGACGCCGTCGAAGTCCATGCCGTTCATCGGGCCGGCTGCGAGGCCGGCGGCCCGCAGGCCCACGATGAGGTACCCGGCCTGGATGAGGGCGTTGTTGCGGGCCATCTGCTCGCGGACCTCTGCGGCGGGCTCCAGCTGCTCCTTCATGCCCGGGTAGGCGGGGAAGAGGGTGTCGAGGTGCTGGTGGAAGGCCGGGTCCGCGGCCAGCACCAGGGAGACCGGCGCGCCGGCGACGCGGTCCTTGTTGCCGTCGCCCATGTGGGTCACGAGGCGCTGGCGGGCGTCGCCGGAGCGCACGACCAGCACGCGCAGCGGCAGCGTGTTCATCGCCGTCGGCCCGAACTTCGCCAGGTCCCAGGCGGAGGTGAGCTGCTCGTCGGTGACGGGCTCGGCGGTGAAGAGCGAGGTCGTGCGGGCGGAGCGGAACAGGAGGTCCGCCACGTCGTCGCCGACGGCGAGGGACGTGGACGGGGGCGTCAGGGTCTCGGTCATGGTTGCCGGAACACATAGATGCAGACGCATGATTCCGGATGCAGCCGTGACGTGCCCCACAGCGCTCCAGGTCACAGCGCCGCGAGGGGGTCGAAGTCGAACCCGTCGGCGCGCGCGAGGTACAGCCTCTGCTCCGCGTGGTTGCCGCGGAACCGGACCAGGCCGCGCGGCCCCTCGTACGCGAGCCCGTCGACGGAGCGGTCGGTCGCGGCGACCGCGGCGCTGCCCGCCCGCTCGACGATCGACCGCAGCGCGAGGATCCCCTCGTAGCAGGCCTCGGCGGCCGCGCCGATCGCGGGCGCGTGCAGCCCGTGGTGCGCCGTGTAGCGGCCCACGAGGTCGAGCGCCTCGCCGGTCGCGAGGCTGCGGAACCAGCCGCCGGCCGAGTACAGGTTCGCCGTCGCGCCGGCCCCGCTGCCCATGAGCATGTTCTCCTCCATGAGCGTGCTGAGCCGCACGACCCGCTCGTGCAGGCCCCGCCGGGCGAACAGGCGGTTGAACCGCACCCCGTTCTGCCCGACCATCAGCAGCAGCACGCCCTCGGCGCCCGAGCGCGCCACGTCGTCGAGCGTGGCGGCGAGCTGCGCGTCGCTCGCGCCCTGCTCGGGCAGGAAGCGCGCGCCCGCGAACCCGGCGCCGAGCGCGGCCAGCTGCGGCGCGAGAGCCGCGTACGTGCCACGGGGCCAGGCGTAGTCGTCCCCGACGACGAACCACCGGCGCGTGCCCGCCTCGGCCCGCAGCCGCTCGATCGCGGGAAAGAGCTGCGCCGACGGCACCTCCCCGGTGACGTAGAGCCCGGGGCGGGTCTCGGCGCCCTCGTACGCCGCGGGGTAGACGTAGGGCACGCGGCGCTGCACGAGCGGCACGACGGCGCGCCGCACCGCCGACGTGTGCCAGCCGGTGAGCGCGTGCAGGCGCCCGGCGTCGAGCGCGGCCCCGAGGCGCTGACGGAGCCTGGCGACCGGCTGGCCGGCGTCGAGCAGCTCGGCCCGCACCGGGCGCCCGAGGATGCCGCCCGCGGCGTTGAGCTCGGCGACCGCGAGCTCCGTGACGGCCTGGCACGAGGGGCCGTAGATCCCGCCCGGCCCCTGGAAGTGCAGCAGGACGCCGACGACGAAGTCCGACATGACGTCCCGTCCGCGCGAGGGGCCCTGTTCCGGGCCCCGGCCTGTGATGGCCGGTAGTGTACGAGGGCGAGGGAAGGCGGGTCAGCATGCGGACGTCGACGTGGTCGGAGAGCCCCACGGCGGGCCCCGACGGGGGTGCGTCCGGGGCGACGGCCGCGGCCGCGCTGCGGGGCTCCGTGGTGGCCGGGCGGCGCGCCGCGCGACGCGCGTCCGAGGCCCTCGCCCCCGCCGGCTGCACCGTCGACGAGTGGCTCGTGCTGGACGCGCTGCGGCGCCGGCCGGGCGCCATGATGTCCGAGCTGCGCGCCGCGACGGTCACGGACAAGGCGACCCTCGGCCGCCGCGTGGACGCGCTCGTCACCCGCGCGCTGGTGTACCGCGAGGTGGACGCCTTCGACCGTCGCGTGGTCCGCGTCCACCTGTCGTCGCGGGGGCAGGACGTGCTGTCAGGCCTCGACGCGCGGCTGGCGGAGGCGGAGCAGGGCGACCAGCCACGCGACCAGTAGCACCCCGGCGAGCACCAGGCCGTACGGCTCGAGGCCGACCGACGCGCCCGGCACCTCGGACAGGGCGGGCACGTGCTCGGCGGCCACCTGCAGCAGGGTCACCCCGCCGATGCCCACCGCGGCCGCCGCGGAGACGCCGGTGACCAGCACGTCGTAGCGCAGGCGGCCCCGCTCCGCGCCGACGCCCGCCTGGGCGTACGCGCGCCGGGCGGCCGAGCCCTGCAGGGAGTCGAGCAGCGACATCCCGGCGGCGAACAGGACCGCCAGCGGCAGCGGCGCGTACCACGGCACCTGACCCAGGGCGGTCGACGCCGTCATCGCGAGCAGGCCGATCTCCGTGGCGGTGTCGAAGCCGAGCCCGAACACGAGCCCCACGCCGTACATGCGCCCCGGCCGGTCGGTGGCCCACGTGAACCGGCGCAGCGCCCACGAGACCGGGCCGCCGACGGCGTCGAGGTCGTGGTGGTGGCCGTCGCCGTCCGCGCGCCGGCCGGCGCGCAGGGCGCGACGCAGCAGCAGGACGTTCACGACGGCGATCGTCAGCAGGAAGGTGCCCGACACGAGCGGGCCCCACACGCCGCTGAACCGGCGCCAGGGCGACGACTCGTCCTCGAGCGCAGGCGCCAGCGCCTGCACGCCGACGGCGAGCAGCAGCGCGGCGCCCACGACCACCGTCGAGTGGCCGAGCGAGAACCACAGGCCCACCCCGCGCGCGTCGCGGCCCTCGCGCACGAGCCGCCGCGTCGTGTTGTCGATCGTGGCGATGTGGTCGGCGTCGAACGCGTGCCGCAGGCCGAAGCCGTACGCCGTGAGGGCCATGACGAGGGTGATCGCGCCGGAGCCGCCGTCCAGCGCGAGGGTGGCGGCGAGGCCGCCGATCCCGACGACGTGCAGGGCGGCGACGACGAGGGCGGTGCGGGTCATGCGGGCTCCAGACGGACGAGGGGCGGTGCGGGCGGCGCCGCGACGGGGCGGGCCGGTACGGGATGAGACCGGTGCAACGGGCTGAGATGAGCGGCGGGCCCGAGCCAGCGGGTCAGGGTGCCGCCGCGCTCCAGGCGCAGCGTCACCGCGCCGTCGAGGCTGATCGCGGCCGGGTCGTCGGCAGGGTCGTCGGCAAGGTCGTCGTCAGGCGTGCGCCGGAGGTCGGTCACCGTGTCGATCACGCGCGCCCCGCCCAGCACCCCCGGCACGGGGCGGTCGCCGGCGGCGGCGACCTCCTCGACGAGCAGCGGCCCGTCGTCGTCGTGCGCGCGGGACCGCAGCACGACGCGGCCGCCGCGCTCGCCGTCGCGCCCCAGCACGACGGTCTCGCGCAGCCGCAGCCGCGCGCCCGGGCCGAGCACCGCGTCCGTCGACCGGGTCACGTCCGCGCCCGTGGACACGACGAACGGCAGGCCCTCCCAGTCGAGCCGCGCGCCGGCCCCGAGCCGCACCTCGGCGTCCCAGCGGCACGGCACGCCCTCGCCGTCGTACGCGACCGTGCCGCCGACGTCGGTGAGGGTGAGCGCGCAGCCGTCGGCGACGCGCACCTGCACGGTGACGTGGTCGCCGCCGAGCAGCACCGCGCCGGTCGCGACCAGCGCCACCTCCGCGTGCGTCGTCCCGCGCGCGACGGTCCGCGCCGCGAGCAGCCCGTCCCGGGTGCGGACGCGCACGGGGGCGCCCGGCACGGTGCCCGGCTCGACCTCGACGAGCGTGCGACGCTCAGTGCGCGTGGGCATGGGCCTCGTCGCCGTCCGCGTGACTGTGCAGGACGCCCCCGCCGTCCTCGTCGGCGTGGAAGTGCGGCGCCATCGGTCCGGGGTCCTGCGCCACGTGCGCGCCGGCGCGGAACAGGTCGAGCACGCCGAGGAGCCACGCCCGCAGCTCCGCGACGGACGCCGGGTCCGTGCGCGACAGGGCGACGACGTCCCGGCCGTCGCGGGCGGCGGACGCGTCGGCGACCATCTGCCCGACGTCCACCCCGACGTGCGGCGCGAGGTCGGTCTTGTTGACCACGAGGAGGTCGGCGCGGCCGATGCCGGGCCCGCCCTTGCGCGCGACGTCGCCCCCGCCCGCGACGTCGAGCACGAAGATCTGGGCGTCCACCAGGGCGGGGGAGAACGTGGCGGTGAGGTTGTCGCCGCCGGACTCGATGATCACGAGGTCGAGGGGCGCGAAGTCGCGCTCGAGGTCCTCGGCCGCGAGCAGGTTGGCGGTGACGTCGTCGCGGATGGCGGTGTGCGGGCAGGCGCCGGTCTCGACGGCGCGGATGCGCTCGGGGTCCAGGACGCCGGCGGAGCGCAGGAAGCGCGCGTCCTCGTCGGTGTAGATGTCGTTGGTGATGACGCCGATCGCGAGCTCGTCGGCCAGCGCCCGGCACACGGTCGCGATCAGGGAGGACTTGCCGACGCCGACGGGGCCGGCGACGCCCAGGCGCAGGGCGCGGGCGGGGAGCGACGGGCTCGCGGGGGTCGCGGGGGTGGCGGGGGGAGTGGTCTCAGGCACGGAACAACCTCTGGGTCGTGACGGCGTGGGCCTCGGCCCAGCCCTCGGTCAACGGGGCACCGGAGGACGGGATGTCCTCCGGGGTGGCGCACGCCGCGACGCGGAGCACGTGCTCCTCGGCGGCGGCGCACGCGTCGAGGACCCACCGCGCCGGGGCGAGGGGGTCCAGCGGCTCGAGCTTGAGCAGGGCCGACGCCGCCGCTTGGGCGTCGTCGTAGACGGTCAGCCGGACGACGTCCGCCGGGAGGACGCCGGCCGCCGCACAGATCGCGCCGAGCACGACGGCGCGGGGCAGCGCGCCGGTGCCGTGCCGGTGCCCCGTGCTCTCCCGGCGGCGGCTCGCCGCGTCGTGCCGGGCGACGACGCGCACGGCCGCGCTGTCCGGCCACAGGGTGCGTGCGACCCTCAGGTACCCGCGGCCCAGCAGGCGCGACGCGTCCCGCAGCGCGGGGGAGGGCGTCCGCGCCGCCCAGGCGCGCACGACGGCGTCGACCCGGTCGTGCGGCGCGTCGACGGAGCCGGCGTCGGGCTCGGCGTCGGCCAGCAGCCGGGCGGTGACCACCGCCGTGCCGGCCTCCACCAGGCAGACCGTCGTCGCCCGCCCGACCATCCACGCCGGCACGTCGGCCGGCGGCATGCCGCCGCGCAGCGCGGGCTCGAGGCTCGCGGAGTGGGCGTGCCCGCCGCCGGGCAGGCGGGCGTCCGCGAGCAGCATCGCGACCGTGGCGGGGTGCGGGGACAGGGACGTCATGAGCGGCTAGAACATCGAGTAGAGCTGGGCGAGCGGCAGGCGCACCGCGGGCGCGGGCTCCACCAGGTCGCCGTCGACGCGGATCTCGAAGGTGTCGGGGCGGATGTCGATGTCCGGCAGCGCGTCGTTGTTGCGCATGTCCGCCTTCGTGACGCCGCGCGTGGGGGCGACGGGGGCGAGCTGCCGGCGCAGGGCCAGGCGCCCGGCCAGGCCGTCCTCGATCGCGGCCGGCGCGACGAACGCGAGCGAGGTGTCCGCGCCGACGGCGTCGCCGAACGCGGGACGCATGAGCACCGGCTGCGGCGTGGGGATGGACGCGTTCGGGTCGCCCAGCGCCGCCCACGCGATCACGCCGCCCTTGATCACGAGCTCGGGCCGGACCCCGAAGAAC
The DNA here is from genome assembly GCF_042726645.1 of Isoptericola sp. NPDC060257. NCBI lineage: Bacteria > Bacillati > Actinomycetota > Actinomycetes > Micrococcales > Promicromonosporaceae > Isoptericola > Isoptericola sp. NPDC060257. The sequence goes on along the minus strand of NZ_JBHXAW010000055.1, from coordinate 13,422 downwards.
CGGGGGTCCCACAGCACGAGGTCGGCCAGCTTGCCCGGCTCCACGGAGCCGATGTGGGCGTCGACGCCGTGCGCGACCGCCGGGTTGATCGTGTACTTCGCGACGTACCGGCGGGCGCGGTCGTTGTCCGCCGGCTCCGCGCCCGACAGCGGCCCGCGCCGGTGCTTCATCACGTGCGCCACCTGCCAGGTGCGGGTGATCACCTCGCCGATGCGGCCCATCGCCTGGGCGTCGGAGGAGGTGATGGAGATGGCGCCCAGGTCGTGCAGCACGTCCTCGGCGGCGATGGTCGACGCCCGGATCCGGGACTCGGCGAACGCCAGGTCCTCGGGGACGGCCGGGTTGAGGTGGTGGCAGACCATGAGCATGTCCAGGTGCTCCGCCACGGTGTTCACCGTGTGGGGCAGGGTCGGGTTGGTCGACCCCGGCAGCACGTGCGGCAGGCTCGCGATGGTGAGGATGTCGGGGGCGTGTCCGCCGCCCGCGCCCTCGACGTGGTACGCGTGGATCCCGCGGCCGCCGATCGCGTCGATCGTGGACTGGACGAACCCGGCCTCGTTGAGCGAGTCGGAGTGCAGCGCCACCTGCAGGCCCCACTCGTCGGCGGCCCGCAGCGCCGCGTCGAGGGCCGCGGGCGTGGACCCCCAGTCCTCGTGCACCTTGTACCCGGCCGCTCCTGCCAGGGCCTGCTCCGCGAGGGCCTCCGCGCCCACGGTGTTGCCCTTGCCGAGCAGCAGCACGTTGAGCGGGAGGCGGTCCAGCGCGCGCAGCACGGACCGCAGGTGCCAGGCGCCGGGCGTCACCGTGGTGGCCTTCGAGCCCTCGGACGGGCCCGTGCCGCCCCCGGCGACGGTCGTGATGCCGGTGGCCAGCGCCTCGTGCAGGGCCGACGGCGACAGCAGGTGCACGTGCGGGTCGAAGCCGCCGGCGGTGAGGATCCGGCCCTCGCCCGAGATGACGTCGGTCGACGGCCCGATGACGAGGTCCGGGTGCACGCCGTCGGCCACGTCCGGGTTGCCCGCACGGCCGAGCGCGACGACCCGCCCGTCGCGCAGCCCGACGTCCGCCCGGACCACGCCCCACCAGTCAAGGACGACGACGCCGGTGATCACGGTGTCCAGGGCCCCGGCGGCACGGCTCCGCGTGGACTGCGCCATCGACTCCCGGATGGACTTGCCGCCGCCGAACACGGCCTCCTCGCCGCCGACCGTGCGGTCCTCCGTGACCTCGATCCACAGGTCGGTGTCGCCGAGGCGCAGCTGGTCGCCGACGGTCGGCCCGTACAGGGCCGCGTAGCGCTCGCGGTCGATCCAGACCATCAGTCCTCCTGCTCCTCGTGCGGCGCCGTGGCCTGCGGGGTCGGGACGGCGCCGAGCACGCCGCCGTCGCGCTTGCCCCGGCGGATGCCCGGCACGCGCCGCGCGCCGCGGATCGTCACGGCGTCGACCTCGCGGCTCACGCCCGGCTCGAACCGCTGCGACGTGCCGGACGGGACGTCGAGCCGGAAGCCGTGCGCGGCGGCGCGGTCGAAGCGGAGCGCGTCGTTGGCGTCGGGCAGGTGCACGTGCGAGCCCACCTGCACCGGCCGGTCGCCGGTGTTCTCCACGACGAGGCGCAGCCGCTCGTGCGCCGGGCGCACGTTGAGCTCGAGGCGGCCGGGAGCGACGCGGGTCGCGCCCGGGCCGGAGGGGGCGTGAGCGGTCACGGGACCTCCTGGATCGGGGTCGGGTCGGGGCGGCCGGCGGGTACCGGGGTCACGGGATGGGGTGGTGCAGGGTGACGAGCTTGCGGCCGTCGGGGAAGGTGGCCTCGACCTGCACGTCGACGAGCATCTCGGGCACGCCGTCCATCACCTGCTCGCGGCCCAGCACCTCGCGGCCGTCCTGCATGAGGGTCGGGACGTCGGCGCCGTCGCGGGCCCGCTCGATCACCCAGCACGACAGCAGGGCGACCGACTCGGGGTGGTTGAGCCGCACGCCGCGCGCGAGGCGGTCGCGCGCGACCATGCCCGCGACGGCGAGCAGCAGCTTCTCGGTGTCGGCGGGGGTCAGGTGCACGGGCCCTCCTCGGTGCGCACGGGAGTGCGGTTCACAGCGCCATCGCCTCGCGGGCGCCGGCGAGGGCGTCGGCGCCGCCGCCCGTGCCCCGGTGGGTCACGCGGCCGGACGCGAGCACGGCGTACTCGGCGGCGTGCTCGACGGCGTAGCCGAGGTGCTGCTCCACCAGCAGCGCGGACAGCCCGCCCGCCGCCGTCAGCGTCGTGATCGCCGCGTAGATCTCGCTCACGACGTTCGGCTGGATGCCCTCGGCGGGCTCGTCGAGCACCAGGAGCCGCGGGCCGGTGACGAGCGCCCGGGCGATGGCGAGCTGCTGGCGCTGGCCGCCCGACAGCAGCCCCGCCTGGCGGCCGAGCAGCTCGCGCAGCGCGGGGAACAGGTCGAGCGCGTCGTCGGTGCGGCGACGGCCGGCGGCGCCGTGGGCGTCCGCGACCACCTGCAGGTTCTCCCGCGCGGTGAGCTGGCCGAAGGACTGCTGGCCCTGCGGCACGTACGCGATCCCGGCGCGCACGCGCCGGTGGGTCGGCCAGCGCGTCACGTCGTCGCCGGCCAGGCGCACGGACCCGGCCCGGGCGGGCAGCAGGCCGAGCACGGCCTTGAGGAGCGTCGTCTTGCCCGCCCCGTTGTGGCCGAGGACGGCGGTCAGCGTGCCGTCCTCGACGGCGAGGTCGACGTCGTGCACGACGGCCGTGCGGCCGTACCCCGTGCTCAGGCCGCTCAGCTCGAGCATCATGCGGGTCCCTCCGTCGTCGTGCCGGGTTCGCCAGCCGGGGCGCCGAGATAGACCTCGACGACCGCCGGGTCATGCTGCACCTCGGCGACCGTCCCCTCGGCGAGGACGGCGCCCTGGTGCATGACCGTCACCGAGTCGGCGTAGGAGCGCAGGAACTCCATGTCGTGCTCCACCACCACGACGACACGCTGGGAGCCCACCCGGCGCAGCAGCTCGCCGGTCTCCTCGCGCTCCGCCTGGGTCATGCCCGCGACGGGCTCGTCGAGCAGCAGCAGGTGCGCGTCCTGCACCAGCAGCATCCCGATCTCGAGCCACTGTTTCTGGCCGTGCGCCAGGACGCCCGCGGGAACGTCGCGCAGCGCGGCGAGGCCGACGGTCTCCATCGCCTGCTCGACCGCCTCCGGGACGCCCCGTCGCCGGCGGAGCATCGTCGTCGGCCGGCGGCGCGCGCCCGCGGCGATGTCGAGGTTCTGCAGCACCGTGAGCTGCTCGAACACGCTCGCCGTCTGAAACGTGCGTCCCACGCCCGCCCGGGCGACGCGGTGCATGGCCCGCCCCAGCAGCTCCGTCCCGCCGAACCGGGCCGAGCCGCCGGCCGCCCGCACGAGGCCGGTGACGGCGTCGATGAGCGTCGTCTTGCCCGCGCCGTTGGGGCCGATGAGGAACCGGAGGTCCCCCTGGGCGACGGTGAGGTCGACGTCGCGGACGGCGACGAAGCCGCCGAACTCCACCCGCAGGCCGCGCACCTCGAGGTAGTCGTGGCGGAACCGGGAGGTGTCGTCCCCCAGCAGCGCGTCGGCGGCGGCGAGGTCGATCTGCTCGGTCTGCTCGGTCATGCGCGGCTCCCTTCGGGCAGGAGGTCGGGGGACGGGGCGTCGTCCGGCGCGGCGGGGGCGTCCGGCTCCGCCTCACGGACGGTGCGGCGTCGGCGACGCAGCATCGGCACGACCGACGCCAGGCCGCCGGGAAGGAAGGCGACGACCAGCACGAACAGCGCCCCCTGGAGGTAGATCCAGCCGGAGGGGAACTGCTCGGACAGCGAGGTCTGCGCCCAGCTCACGGCGACGGAGCCGAGGACGGGCCCGAGCAGGGTCGCCCGGCCGCCGATGGCCACGCCGACGAGGAAGCCGATGGACGGCACGACGCCGACGTCGGCGGGGGAGACGATCCCGACGATGGGCACGAACAGCGCCCCGCCGACGGCGGCCATCACGGCCGCGACCACGTAGACGACGGTCTTCACGGCCGCCGGGTCGTAGCCGAGGAACCGGACGCGGTCCTCCTGGTCGCGGACGGCGACGAGGACCTCGCCGAAGCGCGACACCATGAGCTGGCGGGCGACCACGACCATCACGAGCAGCACCCCGGCGGCGATCAGGTAGAGCATCCGCTGGTTGACCGGGTCGGCGAGGTCGTAGCCGAAGAACGACCGGAACCCGTTGAGCCCGTTGGTGCCGCCCGTCGTCTGCTGCTGGCCGATCAGCAGGATGGCGAACGCGGCGGCGAGGGCCTGCGACAGGATCGCGAAGTACGCGCCCCGCACCCGCCGCGTGAAGACGGCCCAGCCGAGGGCGGCGGCGAGCGCGGCGGGCACGAGCACGACCAGGGTGAGGGCGACGGCCGGCGAGCGCAGGGGTTCCCACCAGCCGGGCACCTCGCCGGTGCCGTAGAGCAGCATGAAGTCGGGCACGCCGCCCGGGCCGGCGTCGGCGAGCTTGAGGTGCATCGCCATGACGTAGGCGCCCAGGCCGAAGTACACGCCCTGGCCGAGGGTGAGCAGGCCGCCGCGGCCCCAGGCGAGGCCGATGCCGACGGCGACCATGGCCAGGCACAGGAACTTGCCGAGCAGGCCGAGCCGGAACGGGCTGAGCAGCACCGGCGCGACGGCGAGGAGCAGGACGGCGGCGAGGCCGATCCCGGCCAGGGCGCGCGCCCGGCCCGGGCGGACGAGGGCGGACAGTCGTGCGGTGCGGGTGCTCGTGCTGCCGGTCATGCGAGGCTCCTCGTCCGGACCGAGACCAGGCCCTGGGGTCGTACCTGCAGGAACGCGACGATGACGACGAACACGAGGACCTTCGCGACGGACGCCGTGGTGGAGTACTCGAAGAACGCCTGCAGCAGGCCGAGCGCCGTCGCCGCGATCACGGTGCCCTTGATCTGCCCGATGCCGCCCGCGACGACGACGAGGAACGCGTCGACGATGTAGCCCGTGCCGAGCGTCGGGCCGACCGAGCCGAGCAGGGTCAGCGCGACGCCGGCGATCCCGGCGAGGCCGGAGCCGACGAAGAACGTCAGCCGGTCGGTGGCCCGCGACGAGATGCCGGACGCCTCCGCCAGGTCGCGGTGCTGCACGACGGCCCGGATGCGGCGTCCCAGGGGGGTGGCCTTCATGACGACGGCCAGCGCGACCAGGCACACGACGGCCAGCGCGAGGATGAACAGCCGGGTCTTGGGCAGCGCGAGCCCGCCGACCGTGACCGCGCCCGACAGCCAGCCGGGCGCGGCCACGTCCACGTTGGGGGCGCCGAACACGTCGCGCGCCACCTGCTGCAGCAGCAGCGCGACGCCCCACGTGACGAGCAGCGTGTCCAGGGGCCGCCGGTACATGCGGTGGATGAGCGTGGCCTCGAGCAGCAGCCCGAGCGCCCCGCCGACGAGGAACCCGAGCGGCAGCGACACGAGCAGGCTCGCGCCGGGGTCGCCGAGCAGCCCCTGGATCACGAACGCCGTGTAGGCGCCCGCCATCATGAACTCGCCGTGGGCCATGTTGATCACGCCCATCTGACCGAAGGTCAGGGCGAGGCCCAGGGCCGCGAGGAGCAGCACCGAGCCGAGGCTCAGGCCCGCGAAGAGCTGGGAGAGGAGGGTGTCCATGTCGTGTCCAGGGGCCCCGGGTCAGGAGAGCCCGTCGGCCCAGTCGTAGCCCTCGAGGAACGGGTCCGGCTCGATGGGCTCCTCGGAGCTCCACTCGGTGTGGATGAGGCCGTCCTCGCCGATGCGCCCGACGAGCGCCGTCTTGGCGACGTGGTGGTTCTCGCCGTCCACGACGACGGTGCCCTCGGGGGCGTCGAAGGTGACGCCGTCCGCGGCCGCCTGCACGTCCGCAACGTCGAAGGAGTCGGCCTTCTCGACCATCGCCTTCCACAGGTACAGCGACGTGTAGGCGGCCTCCATCGGGTCGGACGTCACGCGGTCGTCGCCGTACTCCGCCCGGAACGCCTCCACGAACGCGTCGTTCTCGGGGCTGTCGACCGTCTGGTAGTAGTTCCAGGCGGTGAGCTGGCCCTCGATGTTGTCCACGCCGATGCCGCCCACCTCCTCCTCCGCGATCGAGACGGAGACGACGGGCATGTCGTCGGCGGACAGGCCGGCGTTGTTGTACTCCTTGAAGAACGCGACGTTGGAGTCGCCGTTGAGGGTGTTGAACACCGCGTCCGCCCCGGCGGCCTTCACCTTGTTGACGATGGTGGAGAAGTCCGTGTGGCCGAGCGGCGCGTACTCCTCGCCGACGATCTCGATGCCGTGCGCCTCGGCGTACGCGTTGATGATCTTGTTGGCGGTCCGCGGGAAGACGTAGTCCGAGCCCACGAGGAACAGCGACTTGGTGCCCTGCTCGGCGAGGTAGTCGAGGGCCGGCACGATCTGCTGGTTGGTCGTGGCGCCCGTGTAGAAGATGTTCTCCGAGGCCTCGAGGCCCTCGTACTGCACCGGGTAGAACAGCAGCGAGTCGTTGGCCTCGAAGACGGGCAGCATCGCCTTGCGCGACGCCGACGTCCAGCCCCCGAACACGGCCGCGACGCAGTCGCTGGTGATGAGCTTGGTCGCCTTCTCCGCGAAGACGGTGGGCTCGGACTGGCCGTCCTCGGAGACGATCTCGAGCTGCTTGCCGAGCACGCCGCCGTCGGCGTTGATCTCGGCCGCGGCCAGCTGGAGCGAGTCGTGCACGGTCTGCTCGGAGATCGCCATCGTGCCCGACAGCGAGTTGAGGAAGCCGACCTTGACCGCGTCGCCCGAGGTGTCGACGCAGCCCTCCGCCGCGGAGGCCGAGGCGTCGCCGCTCGCCGCGTCAACCCGGGCCCCGCAGGCCGAGAGGGCGGCGACGGCGAGGACGGCGAGGGAGGCGACGACAGGTCGGGTGGTGCCGGTGCGCGTGGTGCCCGTGCTGCTTCGAGGACGCATGGTGCTCCTTCGTGGCCGTGGCCCGTGGGGCCGGTTAGGTTCAGATGAACCCAAGTACGCCCACGTGTCCCCGCCGTGAGTTCGGTGTCACCATCGTGTTACGCCTGGTGGGAGCGGTGCCGGAGAGAGGGTCGGCGCCACCGCCGCGCCTCCGGTGCGATCATGGGGCCATGGCATCCGCGCACGGGGTCGGTGACCCCCTCGTCCTCGGTATCGAGACCTCCTGCGACGAGACGGGCGTCGCGCTCGTCCGCGGCGACGAGCTCCTGGTCGACGCCGTCGCCAGCTCCATGGACGAGCACGCGCGCTACGGCGGGATCATCCCGGAGGTCGCGAGCCGCGCCCACCTCGAGGCGATGGTCCCCACGATCCGGCGCGCGCTCGGCGAGGCCGACGTCGACCTGTCCGAGGTGGACGCGATCGCCGTCACCGCCGGGCCGGGCCTGGTCGGCCCGCTGACGATCGGCGCGTCGGCCGCGAAGGCGCTCGCGATCGGCCTGAACAAGCCGCTGTACGGCGTCAACCACGTCATCGGGCACGCCGCGGTGAACCAGCTCGTCGACGGCCCGTTCGACGGCCGCACGATGGCGCTCGTGGTCTCGGGCGGTCACAGCTCGCTCATGCTCGTGGACGACGTCGCGACGGACGTCACCGAGCTCGGCTCCACGCTCGACGACGCGGCCGGCGAGGCCTTCGACAAGGTCGGCCGCCTGCTCGGCCTGCCCTACCCGGGCGGCCCGCACGTGGACCGGCTCGCGCGCGAGGGCGACCCGGAGGCCATCCGCTTCCCGCGCGGCCTCACCGCCGCGAAGGACCAGGCGAAGCACGCCTACGACTTCTCCTTCTCCGGCCTCAAGACGGCGGTCGCCCGCTGGATCGAGGCCTGCGTCGACGCCGGGCGCGAGGTGCCGGCGGCCGATGTCGCCGCGTCGTTCGCCGCCGCGGTCGCCGACGTGCTCACCGCGAAGACGATCGCCGCGTGCCGCCGCCACGACGTCGAGACGCTCGTCGTGGGCGGCGGGTTCTCCGCCAACAGCCAGCTGCGGGAGATGGCCGCGAAGCGCTGCGCGGAGGCGGGCATCGACCTGCGCATCCCGCCGATCCGCTACTGCACCGACAACGGCGCGATGATCGCCGCGCTGGGCTCCGCCGTCGTGCGCGCCGGGGCGGCGCCGTCGAGCTTCGACTTCCCGGTCGACTCGTCGATGCCGATGACCACCATCACCGTCTGAAAAGACTCGTGGCCGCCGGGCCGCGTCGGTAGCGTCCCGACCGTGGACACCGACCGCCCCACCATCTACCAGCACCCGCTCGCGTACCTCGTCGGGCTGGAGGGCGTGGCGCTGCTGCGCGCGTTCGCCGGCGAGCACGACCGCGCGTTCGTCGAGGCGCGGCTGGCCGACGTCCGGGCCCTGCTCGACGCGGCCGACCGGTTCGGCGACGGCCACCACGTCCCGCCGATCACCACCCGCGACGGCTACCGGCACTGGGCGCCCCGCTACGACGGTCCCAACGGGTTCTGGGGGATGGAGGAGCCGCTCGTCCGGCCGCTGATGGAGCACCTGCCCCGCGGCGTCGCGATCGACGCGGCGTGCGGGACGGGCCGGCACACCGAGTGGCTCGTCGAGCAGGGGCACGACGTGCTCGGCGTCGACTCGTCGCCCGACATGCTCGAGATCGCCCGCGCCAAGGTCCCGGGGGCACGGTTCGCCGAGGGCGACCTGCACGAGCTGCCCGTGGACGACGCGTCCGCCGACCTCGTCCTCGTCACCCTCGCGCTGTGCCACGTGCGGGACCTGGGGCCGGTGTTCGCCGAGCTGGCGCGCGTGCTGCGACCCGGCGGCCGCCTCGTCGTCTCCGACACGCGGGGGTACTTCACCGGGTCGCCGCTCTACCCGCTCGTCGAGGGCGCGGACGGGGAGTTCGGGTACATCCCGAACTGGTTCCACGCCACGAGCGAGTACCTGCAGGCGGCCCTCCCCGTGGGCCTGGCGCCGCGGTTCTGCCGCGAGTACGTCGGCGGCGCGGACGACGTCGACGGAGGAGCAGGTGGGGGGCGCGAGTACACCGCGGCCCCGGACTCCCGGACGGGGGCCTTCGACCCCGCAGCCGACCTGGAGCTCGAGGACCCGGCCAGGCCGCCGACCCTCTGGGAGCTGATGCCGTGGGTCCCGGCGGCGGCGGGCGCGGCGTACGCGGGGACGCCCTCGCTCGTCGTGTGGGACTTCGAGAAGGAGCGGGGGGCCGTGCGATGAGCCTTCTCGCTGCCGAGCGAGCGCTCCAGGCCGCCCAGCGCGCCGGCGACGTCGACGCGCTGGGGGCGCTGCTGCATCCCCGGTGCGTCGGCGCCGGCCCGGACGGCTCGGTGTTCTCCCGGGAGGACGACCTGGAGAGCTACCGGTCGGGGCTGCTGCGGGTCACCCGCCTGGAGGAGGAGTCGCTCGACGTCCGGGAGGACGCCGCGAGCGGGACGACCCGGCTGGTCGCCGCCGTCGACGCGGTCCAGAGCGGCACCGCGGTGTCGGCGCGGCTGGTCTACACGCGCCTCTGGGTGCGTGCCGACGAGGGCTGGCAGGTCCTGGCCGCCACGCTCGCGCCGGCCGCCGAGACGGCGCCCTAGCCGGCCGCGGGCAGCGGCCGCCCGGCGTGCAGCTCGGCGACGAGCGACGCGACCACGGCCTCGAGCGCCGCGGCGCCGCCGCCGTGCACGCGGGCCACCTCCCGCTGCCGCTGGTACGACGCACCACGGCGCACGATCTCGCGCACGCCGTCGAGCTCGGCGGCGCAGCCCAGCCGCTCGGCGACGGGCTCGAGCGTCGTGAGCAGGCGCGGCAGCGCGTCGGTGACGAGCTCCTCCTCGCCGGCGTCGTCGAGGATGATGATCGCGTCGGTGCCGTAGCGGGCCGCGCGCCACTTGTTCTCGTGCACGAACCACGCCGGCATCGTGGGCAGGGGGCGGCCCTCGTCGAGCAGGGTCGACAGGTGCTCCACCAGGCAGTGCACGAGGGAACCGAGGGCGGCGAGCTCGAACGTGTTCGACGTGCCGTCGCAGATCCGCATCTCGACCGTGCCGAAGTGCGGGGCGGGGCGCACGTCCCACCGCACCTCCGTGAAGTCGTCGATGACGCCGGTGTGCAGCATGTCCGCGACGTACCGCTCCAGCTCGGACCAGGCCCCGAACTGGTAGGGCAGCCCCGCGGTGGGCAGCTGCTGGAAGATCATGGTCCGCATCGACGCGTAGCCGGTGTCGTCGCCGCCGAAGAACGGCGACGAGGCGGACAGCACCTGCAGGTACGGCAGGTACACCAGCAGCGAGTTGACGATCGGCAGCACCTTGGCGCGGTCCTCGATGCCGACGTGCACGTGCACGCCGTAGACGATCTGCTGGCGGCCCACGACCTGCGCCCGGTCGACGACGGTGGCGTACCGCTTCTTGTCGGTGACCTTCTGCTGCGACCAGTGCGCGAACGGGTGCGTGCCCGCCCCCATGAGGTCCACGCGCATGGGGCCGGTGGCGTCATGGATGGCGGCGATGCCGCGCTCGAGGTCCGCGATCGCCTCGGGCACGGTGCGCCGCACGCCGCTGATCACCTCGACCGTGTTCCGCAGGAACTCGGGCTTCACGTAGCGGTGCCGCACGTCGTCGGCCACCGCCTCGATGACGGCGGGCGCCACCTGCCGCAGGTTGCCCGAGTCGGCGTCGACCAGCGCGAGCTCCCACTCGAGCCCGACGCTCGACCGCTCGGAGGCGGCGAATTCCAGCACCATGCGGGCCATGCTTCCACGGGCGGACGGCGGGCCGCGCGCCGGTCCGGCCCGGTCTCGGCGCGACCGCCTCCTCGCGCGCGCCCGGGTGCGGGATCAGCGCAGCGGCTCGACGACGAGCACGTGCTGCGCGCCGCCGACGCGCGTGAGCACGAGGGTCGCCTCGGCGTCGCCCTTCGGCGAGAGCTGGGCGCGCAGCTGCTCGGGCGTGACGGCGGTGCCGCGCTTCTTGATGGTGAGCCGCCCGACGCCGCGTTCGCGCAGGTAGGCCTTGAGCCGCTTGAGGTTGAACGGCATGACGTCGAGCACGCGGTAGCCGGTGGCCAGCGGCGCAGCCCCCTCGGCCGGGGGCGCGGCGGGCTGGTCGGTCGTGACGTAGGCGATGGTGCGGTCCAGCAGGCGGCCGCCCAGCTCGGCCGCGGCGTGCGCCACGAGCCCGGCGCGGATGACCGCGCCGTCCGGCTCGTACAGGTAGGCGCCGACGGGACCGACGTCGGGCACGAGGTCGGCGCCGCCTGCGTCGTCGTGCAGGTCCGTGCGCAGGGAGCGCGACGTCGTCGCCCCGCCCGACGTCGCGAGCACGAGCGCGGACCGGCCGGGCCCCGCGGGGGCGAGCGGCCCGAACCAGAGCCCCGCCTCGACGACGTCGCCGTCCACGGAGACCCACTGCGTCTCCGCGTCGTCGGGGAGCCCCTGGTGCGGGATGCCCGGCCCGACCTTGATGCCGAGCGCGGGGACCTGGGTGCGCAGGTCCCACACGGCGTCGAGCGGGGGCGCGTACGCGGCCGGGTCGAAGACGCGCCGTCCGCCACGGGTGCGTCGCGCCGGGTCCGCGTAGACGCCGTCGACCCCCTCGGCGGCGAGGTCGAGCGCGAGCCCGTCGGCGTGCCGCACCTCCGCCTCGGGGAAGTGGCGCAGGTTCACGGTGGCGAGGGCGGCGGTGATCTCGTCGACGTCGGTCGCCAGGACGCGCAGCCCGACCCCCGCGAACGCGAGCGCGTCCGCGCCGATCCCGCTCGTGAGGTCCGCGACCTTGGTGACGCCGGCGGCGAGGTAGCGGCGGGCGTGCAGCGCGGCGACCACGAGGCGGGTGGCCTGCTCCACGCCGTCGGGCGTGAAGAGCATCCCCTCGGCGAAGTCGCCGAGCTTGGCGCGGGCCTTGGCCCGCAGCCGCGACTGGGTGAGCGCGGCCGCTGCGAGGTCGGCGTCGACCCCGTCGGCCCGCAGCCGGGTGGCCAGGGCCATGGCCTGCTTCTCGTCGTACGGGGGGAGCGAGTTGAGCAGCGCCCACCCGTCCGGGCTCAGCAGCTTGCTCACGGAGGCGGCGTCCATCGGGCCATCGTCTCAGGCGAGCGGGTGACGCCCTGGGCGAACGACCCGCCGACCTCTGGCACTCGACTTGTCAGAGTGCTAACGCCTGCCTAGATTTGTCGTCAGCGACCGCAAGGCTGTACCGGCACCCGCGACGACGGCCAGCCCTCGGACGCGACCTGGTCAATCAGCTAGTCCATCCACGCATCGCGAATCAAGGAGGTCCGACGTGTCGGTCCCCATCAAGCCGCTCGAGGACCGGATCGTCGTCAAGGCCATCGAGGCCGAGACCACGACCGCTTCCGGCCTGGTCATCCCGGACACCGCCAAGGAGAAGCCCCAGGAGGGCGAGGTCCTGGCCGTGGGCGAGGGTCGCTTCGACGACAAGGGCAACCGCGTCCCGGTCGACGTCAAGGTCGGTGACAAGGTCATCTACAGCAAGTACGGCGGCACCGAGGTCAAGTACGCCGGTGAGGACTACCTCGTCCTCTCGGCCCGCGACATCCTCGCGGTCGTCGTCGCCTGACGACACCAGCACGCAGAAGGCCTCGCACCGTCGTCGGTGCGGGGCCTTCGTGCTGTCAGCCGGTCTTGCGGGCGCCGCCGGCGAGGATGGCGGAGCGCTCGTCCTCGCTGAGACCGCCCCAGACCCCGTAGGGCTCCCGGACCCGGAGCGACTGCTCCCGGCACTGCATCATCACGGGACACGAGCGGCAGATCGCCTTCGCCGCCTCGGCCCGGCGCCGGCGCGTGGAGCCGCGCTCACCCTCGGGGTGGAAGAACAACGTGTCGTCCGCGTCGCGGCAGGAGCCCTGGTACTGCCACTCCCACAGCTCCATCACCGGACCGGGAAGCCTCGAGATCTCCGTCATGGCGAACAACCTACAAGTTGTGCAGAAGTTGTTCAAGGTCCGATTTCGTGACCGGATTCGATGATTCAGTGTTCAACTTCACAGGCGGGGCTGAATGGGTTCGTCGGGCTTCTGAACGGCTTTGACCTGCGACGTCGACGATTACGGCGGCGCGCCCGGGGGAGCAGTGGCGACCCTCCGGTCCTCTCGGCAGAATCGACGCCATGACCTCATCCCGACCCGCTCCTCACGGGGGCGGGTCTCGCGCGTCGAGCGCGGGCCTCGCCGTCGCGGCGGTCGCCAGGCGCCTGGGGGTCGCTCCGGCGACCCTGCGCACGTGGGACCGACGCTACGGACTCGGACCGTCCGCCCGCACCGCGGGATCACACCGCCGCTACACGCCCGAGGACGTGGCGCGCCTGCTCGTGATGCGCCGGCTCACGCTCGAGGGCGTCGCGCCGGTCGACGCCGCGAAGGCCGCGCTCGAGGCCGGCGTCGAGGAGCTCGAGGAGGCGACCGAGGAGGC
>NZ_JBHXAW010000054.1:0-19426 GCF_042726645.1 Isoptericola sp. NPDC060257 | reverse complement strand
GGACCACCGGGGCTCGGCCGTGCGTGGCGCGGTCGCGCGGCGTCGTCAGCCGACACGCCGCCGGTACGCGGCGACGGCGAGGCCGTAGCCGACCACCAGGATGCCGACAAGCCAGGCGAGGGCGACCCAGATGTCGCTGCCGACGGGCTGCTCCGCGAACAGGGCGCGGATCGTGTCGACGACGGAGGTCACCGGCTGGTTCTCCGCGAACCAGGCGACCGGGCCGGGCATCGTGTCCGTGGGCACGAACGCCGAGCTGATGAACGGCAGGAAGATCAGCGGGTAGCTGAAGGCGCTGGCGCCGTCGACGGTCTTCGCGGAGAGCCCGGCGAGCACGGCGAGCCAGGTCAGGGCGAGCGTGAACATCGCCAGGATCCCGGCGACGGCCAGCCACGCCCCGAACGAGGCCCCCGTGCGGAAGCCCATGAGGAACGCGACGCCGACGACGATCGCGACCGAGACGAGGTTCGCCACGACCGACGTCAGGACGTGCGCCCACAGGACGCTCGAGCGGGCGATCGGCATGGACTGGAACCGGTCGACGATCCCGCCCTGCAGGTCGAGGAACAGCCGGTACGAGGTGTACGCGACGCCCGACGCGATCGTGATGAGCAGGATGCCGGGCAGCATGTAGTTGATGTACGACTCGTCCGTGCCGAGGTCGATGGCCCCGCCGAAGACGTAGACGAACAGCAGCATGATGGCGATCGGCGTGACCGCCGTCGTGATGATGGTGTCGGGGCTGCGCAGGATGTGGCGCAGGGAGCGGCCGGTGAGGACACCGGTGTCGCTGAGGGCGTGGGTGGTCATCGCGATTCCTTTCCGGTGGTGTCCTCGGTCGCGGAGGTGCCCACGAGGGTGAGGAAGACGTCCTCGAGGGACGGCTGCTTCTCGACGTACTCGACCTCGGCCGGCGGCAGGAGCCGCTTGAGCTCGTCGAGCGTGCCGTTCTGGATGATGGTGCCGCGGTGCAGGATCGCGATGCGGTCCGCGAGCTGCTCCGCCTCGTCGAGGTACTGCGTGGTGAGCAGCACCGTGGTGCCGTGGTCGGCGAGCGACTTGACCGTCTTCCACACGTCGATCCGCGCCTGCGGGTCGAGGCCGGTGGTGGGCTCGTCGAGGAAGACGATCGGCGGGTCGCCGATGAGGCTCATCGCGATGTCGAGCCGACGCCGCATGCCGCCGGAGTACGTCCCCGCGCGGCGGTCGCCGGCGTCGGTGAGCGAGAACCGGGCGAGCAGGTCGTCGGCGATCGTGCCGGCGTCCGGCAGGTGCCGCAGCCGGGCGACGAGCACGAGGTTCTCGCGGCCCGTGAGGACCTCGTCGACGGCCGCGAACTGGCCGGTGAGGCTGATGGACCGGCGCACGTCGCCGGGCTTGGCCGCGACGTCGTACCCGTGCACGGTGGCGGTGCCCGCGTCGGCCTTGAGCAGCGTCGACAGGATACGCACGAGCGTGGTCTTGCCGGCACCGTTCGAGCCGAGCAGGGCGAAGATGCTCCCCGGCGCGACGTCGAGGTCGACGCCGCGCAGCACGTGCAGCTCGCCGAACGACTTCTCGACGCCCTGCACCCGGATCGCGGGCTCGGTGGTCTGAGGCGTGGTCATGTCCGTTGCTCCGTTCTTCGGTCGGTTCACGGCCGGCGGACGACGACGTCGCCGAAGCCGGTGCTGGCGTGGATCTCTGCGGTGGCCTCGTCCTCGACCGGCCCCTCGGTGGGGGTCAGCTGGTTGCGGACGGAGCCGTTCTCGGACGAGACGTCGAGGTAGGCGGCGGTGCCCTCGGGCACCCCGACCTCGATGGATCCGAAGGAGGTCGTGAGGGTGACGGCGCCGGACTCGAGGTTGTTGACCCGGATGCCGGCGTGCGCCGACTTGGCCGTGAGGGTGCCGCGCACGCGGCTCACGGCGATGTCGCCGTGCGCCCCGTGCACCTCGAGGGTCCCGGTCACGGAGCCGACGGTCGTGGTGCCGTTCGTCGCGCGGATCGTGCCGTCGCCGAGGACCTCGTCCACGAAGACGGACCCCGCGCTGACCTTGACGTCGAGGGAGCCGGTGACGCGGCCCGCGGTCGCGGAGCCGGCGGAGACCTTGAGGTCGAGCCGCTCGACGTCGTCGACGCGGGCGTTCCCGGCCGACAGCGTCATGTCGACGGCGGCGAGCGCGCCCTCGGCGTAGAGCGAGCCGACCTTGCCGCTCAGCGACGAGCCCTCGGGGAGCTCGACCGTGATGTCGGCGGTGCCGGACGCGAACGGGAGCACGTACTGCTTCCACGAGCCGGGGTACGTGATCGAGACGGCGTCGCCGTCGCGGTCGACGCGCACCGACTCCGCGGCGCGGGCGCTGCCGGACTTGGCGTTGGTCGGAAGGACGGTGACGACGACGTCGTCACGCTCCCCGGCGACCACGTGCACGTTGGCGAACGGCACGTCGACCAGGACGGGGACGGGCTGGGGGGCGGGGAAAGTGGGCATGACGGAGCTCCAACAGTGGTGTCGGTGTGGTGTCAGGGGGAGGACGGGGGCGGTGCGGTGCGCGGACGTGCGAAGGGATCAGCGCACCCAGCCGGTGACGCGGCCGGCGCCGCGCTGCTGCGGACGGGCCTGCGCGGCCGGGCGCCCGGTGGACTGCTCGAGCGCGGCGGCGACCGCGCGGACGAGCCACGTGTTCACGGAGACGCCGTCGCGGGCGGCGGCGGTCTCGGCCTGCGTCTTGAGGCGGTCGGGCAGGCGCAGGGTGGTGCGGGTGGTGGCGCCGCCCTCGAGGTCGACACTCACCGAGAAGCCCGGGCCGGTCGCTTCCAGGGTCGGGGCGGACGTCGGGGCATGCGCCGGCTCGGTCGGCCCGGTCGGTGCGGTGACGACGAACTCGGGGGCACCGCCGCGGAGCCGGATGTCGACCGAGCCGGGGGCCAGCTCGGCGGAGATCTCTCCCGCCGCGTCGGACAGCGCCTCGAGCAGCACCAGCCGGGCGGCGGCGTCGAGTGGGGCGGTCAGGCGGGAGGCCAGCTCCCGCGCCTCGTCCCCGCCGGCGGCGGCTGCGGTGCCGAGCTGCTGCTGCAGCTCGTCGACGTATCTCGTGAGGTCCATGGCTCCACTATGACACCATGATGGTGTCACCACAAGACCTTTGACGTCACTTATGGCGTCAATCTGGCGCCAGATGGTGTCGCGCCATGACGCGGTCCGTGTCGCCGCAGGTCAGACGTGCTGTGCCCCTGGGCCGCCTCCGGCAGGGCGAGGGCGACCGGGCGCAGCTGGGCGACCGTCGTCGTCCGTCACCCGGCCACGACGGCTAGCGTGGCGTCGTGAGCAGACCCCCGCATGGCCCCGACGACGCCGCGCGCGGCGTGCGCCTGTTCGACGACGTCCGCCCGGAGGAGACGGACCGCACCTACCTGCCCGGCATGAGCAGTGCGTGGAAGATGCCCTGGTACGACGTGCAGAGCTGGTGGCGGCACGCCGGGCGGCTGCACCGCCGCACCGTCGAGGTGGCCGGCATCCTGCCGGGCCAGCGCGTGCTCGACGTCGGCTGCGGCACCGGCAACCTCGCCCTCACCGTGCTGCGAGCCGTACCGGACGCCGACGTCACCGGCCTCGACCCGGACGGCGCCGCCCTGCGTCGCGCGGCCCGGAAGGCCCGCCGGCGGCGGGTCGGGCGGCGCGGTTCGCTCACGCTGGTGCGCGGCTTCGCCGACCGGCTGCCGGCCGCCGACGCGGGCGTCGACCACGTCCTGTCCTCCCTCGCCCTGCACCACGTGCCCCTGGACGAGAAGCGCCGGTTCGCCGCCGAGCTCGCCCGCGTCCTGCGCCCCGGCGGCACGGTCACGATCGCGGACCTCGACGCGCCCGGGCACGGCGGCGGTCACGGTCACGACAGCGGGCATGACCACGGGCACGGCGGGCACCGGCACCACCGGGAGATCGGGGCGAACCAGCACCGCGACGACAACGCCGACGGCGGGATCCAGCGCCTGCTCACGGACGCGGGGCTCGTGGACGCACGGGAGGTCGCGCGTGCGACGTTCATGGACACCCCCGTGATGTGGGTGCAGGCGCGGCGCCCCTGACGCCCGGCGCCCGCGGGCGTCAGGACTTCCCGGCCTCGGCCTCGGCGGCGACGAACTCGGGCGGCGGGGCGAACTGGGAGAGCACGAGTGCGGCGCCGAACGGGTCGCGGATCGTCGCCTCCCGGGTCCACTCGGTGTCCTCGGTCGCGTGCACGACGGCGCCGCCCCGCTCGGCGGCCTCGGCGGCGGCGTCCCGGTCGGCCACCGCGAACACGACCGACCACCGCGCCGGCCCGTCGGCGGGCAGCACCCCTGCGACGACGTCCGAGAACCCCGGCGGGACGAACTCCTGCCGCTCGTGGATGCCGGGGTCCACGGTGCGGGCCAGGTGGTCGCCGTACCCGGGCAACCGCGCCATGCCGGCACCGAGGTCGTCGCTGCGCTCCCAGCCGAGCAGCGGCCCGTAGAACCGCAGCGCGGCATCGACGTCGGGGGTGAGCAGGTTGCTGAAGTTCCAGGTGCCGGGCTCGTTGACGCGCTGCGCCCCGGCGCGGGTGCCGGCCCGCCAGAGCCGGCTGGGCGCGCCCTCCGGGTCGACGATGCGCGCCATCCACCCCGCGGGCTGCCCGGGCGGGCCGACCTGCTGCGGGGGCGAGCTCACCACGCCGCCCAGCTCGGCGACGCGGACCGCGGCGGCCTCGAGGTCGTCCACGGCGAGGTACGTGTGCCACGCCGGCTCGCCGTCGTACCCCGGGTCGGGCGTGGCGACCGCGGCGATCGCCGTCGCATCGGTGCCGTCCCACGACGCCACGGCGTAGCGCCCGGGCGCACCCGGCGGCAGCTTCTCGGTGAACCGCCATCCGAACAGCGCGCCGTAGAACGCGAGCGCCGCGTCGACGTCGGCGACCTCCAGGTCGATCCAGCTCGGGACCCCGTGCGGGTACGTGTGCTGACTCATCTCCCCAGGCTGCACCGGCCCACCGACACCTCGCCCGACGACGCGGCCGCCACGCTCGTCACACCGCGGGCAGCTCGTCGCCCGCCGACGGGTAGGAGGCCTGCGCGCCGGGAGACCGCACGGCGTACGCGCCGACCCGGGCCGCCGTCCGCGCGGCGTCGACGAGGCCGTCTCCCCGCGCCAGCCCGTGGGCGAGCGCCCCGACGAACGCGTCGCCGGCTCCCGTGGTGTCGACGGCGCGCACCCGCGGCGCCGGCACCTCCGTCACGTCGTCGTCCAGCCCCACCAGCGCCCCGCGAGGCCCGAGGGTCAGCACGACCGACGGCACCCCGCGCGCGAGCAGGCCCCGCACCAGCACCTCCTCGCTCTCCTCGGCGGGGACATCCAGCGCCCCGGCCACGAGCCGCGCCTCGTGCTCGTTGAGCACCAGCGGGTCGGCGCGCAGCAGCACGTCCTCGTCGACGTCGAGCACCGGCGCGAGGTTGACGACGAGCCGGCCGCGCGCGGACCGTGCGGCGGCCTCGATGGCCGCCCGGGGGATCTCGCCCTGCAGCACGACGGTCGCGGCACCCCCGACGAGATCGACGTGCGCGCCCACCACGGCCTCGTCGACGGCCGCGTTGGCGCCCGGGACGACGACGATGGAGTTCTCGCCGTCGTCGCTCACGGTGACGATCGCGATGCCGGTGCGGCGCCCGGGGACGACCACCAGGGCGGTGAGGTCGACCCCGGCGGACCGGAGCCCCGCGAGCGCGGCGTCGGCGAACTCGTCGTCGCCCACCGCGCCGACGAACGCGACGTCCGCGCCCAGCCGGGCGGCCGCGACGGCCTGGTTGGCCCCCTTGCCGCCGGACATGACGCGCATGCCGTGCCCGAGGACCGTCTCGCCGGGCGCCGGGTGCGCCGTCACACCGACGAGCAGGTCCGCGTTGGTGGACCCGACGACCACCACCCGGCCGGTCGAGGACGTCACCGCACCCATTCCCGTCACCTCCTGCGCCGTCGTGCGCCGTCATGTCCCGTACGTCCGGGAAACGATGACACACGCCGCGTCCGCCCTCACCCCGCGGCCGACGTTCACGCGCCGTTGAGGCGGGCGTCACCGGCCGGCGCTAGCGTCGGCCGGGTGACCACGCCCACGATGCGACGACGCACCCTCACGGCCGCCACGGCGCTCGCCGTGGCCCTCCCCACCCTCCTCCCCCTCGCCGCGAGCGCCCACGGGCACGACGGCGGGCACCACGGCGGGCACGGTCCCGACCGGTCGTTGCGCGTGGCGACGTACAACCTGTCGCTGAACCGCGCGGCGGAGGGCGAGCTGCAGGCCGACCTGTCCACCGGTGACGACCCGCAGGCCCGCACGGTCGCAGAGGTCATCCAGCGGGCGGACCCGGACGTCGTGCTGCTCAACGAGTTCGACTACGACGCCGCCCACGCGAGCGTGGACCTGTTCCGCGAGAACTACCTCGAGGTGCCGCAGGGCGGCGCCGACCCGGTGCGCTACCGCTACGCGTACACCGCGCCGTCGAACACGGGGATCCCCAGCGGCGTCGACCTCGACAACAGTGGCACGGTGGGCGGCGGCAACGACGCCTTCGGTTTCGGCGAGTTCCCGGGCCAGTACGGCATGGTCGTGCTGTCGAAGCACCCGATCGACACCCGGCACGTGCGCACCTTCCAGCACTTCCTGTGGAAGGACATGCCGGGTGCGCTGCTGCCCGACGACCCCGCCACGCCCGAGCCCGGGGACTGGTACTCCCCCGCGGAGCTCGACGTCGTGCGGCTGTCCAGCAAGTCGCACTGGGACGTGCCCGTCCGCGTGGGCCGCGAGACGGTGCACGTGCTCGCCGCGCACCCCACCCCGCCGACGTTCGACGGGCCGGAGGACCGCAACGGCCGCCGCAACCACGACGAGATCCGGTTCTGGGCCGACTACGTGACGCCCGGGAAGGCTTCGCGCTACGTCTACGACGACGAGGGCGGGCGCGGCGGGCTGAAGCCCGGCGAGCGGTTCGTGATCCTCGGCGACCAGAACGCCGACCCGCTCGACGGCGACTCGGTGGACGCGGCGATCGACCAGCTCCTGGACCACCCGCGGGTCACGGACCCGCGCCCGACGTCGGACGGCGCGGTCGAGGCGTCGGCCCTGCAGGGCGGCGCCAACGCGACGCACCGGGGCGACCCCGCCCTCGACACGGCCGACTTCGCCGACACCGCGCCGGGCAACCTGCGGGCCGACTACGTGCTGCCGTCGAGGGGCCTGCCCGTGCGCGACGCGGGCGTGTTCTGGCCGACGCAGGCCGACCCACTGTCCCGGCTCACCGGCACCTCCCCGTTCCCGTCCAGCGACCACCGCCTGGTGTGGGTGGACCTGCGGGTCGGCTGACCGCGGGCATGGCGCCGCGGAGAGCGCGCCACGGGACCGGTGCCGAGGGCATCTCGAATCACCCGCGCTTCACCCCCGCCGCCGGCACCCCGCCGGTGCGAGCGCCCCCGGGCGGTCGCAGGCTCGACAGTGCTGTGCCATCTCACCGTCGAGCCCTGGAGATCCCATGAGACGCGCCCTCACCGCGGCCGCCGCAGCAGCGACGGCGCTGCTGCTCGCCGCGAGCCCCGCCGCCGCCCACGGCGGCAAGCCCGCACCGAAGCCCCCGAAGGTCACCGAGATCGCCTCCGGCCTGGTCACCCCGCTCAGCGCCGCGGTCGGTGCCAAGGGCACCTCGTACGTCACCCAGAACTTCGCCGGCCTGCTCACCGAGGTGGACAAGCGCGGCGACGCCACGGTCCTCTACGCGTCCGCGAACGGCGAGGAGGTGGGCGGCGTCTCCTACCGCGACCGCCTCCTCACGTTCACCGAGACCCTCATCGACGACGAGACGGGTCCCGTCGCGTCGAGCATCAGGACGCTGCGCCTCGACAAGAAGGGCAACCCGACCGGCCCGGCGCGCACGCTCGCGGACGTCCGCGCGTACGAGGACGCGAACAACCCGGACGGCGACGTCACCTACGGGTTCCGCGACGTCGACCAGGCCTGCCTGGACCAGGCACCGCCGGACGGCATCCCGGTCCGGTACGAGGGGATCCAGGACTCGCACCCCTACGCGACCACCCGCGGCCGGGGCACGACCTTCGTCGCCGACGCGGGCATGAACGCGATCCTCTCCGTGAGCGATCGCGGCCGCGTGCGCACCGTCGCGGTGCTGCCCGCGCAGCCGGCCGTCGTCACGGCGGACGCCGCGGCGATGTTCGGCCTGCCGGACTGCGTCGTCGGCGAGACGTACTGGTTCGAGCCCGTCCCCACGGACGTCGAGGTCGGCCCCTGGGGCCAGCTCTACGTCACCACGCTGCCCGGCGGACCGGAGGACGACAGCCTCGGCGCGCGCGCGGCGGTCTACCGCGTGAACCCCTGGTCGGGTTCCGTGCGGAAGGTCGCGGGCGACCTCCTCAGCGCCACGAACCTCGCCGTCTCGCCGTCCGGGGACGTCTACGTCGCGGAGCTGTTCGGCGGGAAGATCACGCAGGTGACCCGCGGCGGGCACAGGACCGTCGTCGAGACCGCGCTGCCTGCCGGCCTCGAGTGGGACCACGGTGACCTCCTGGCCACCACGAACGCGCTGCCCGGCGAGGACGCCCCGCCCGACGGCCACCTCGTGCGCGTCGACCTCTCCCGGTCGCACGGGCACGGGCACGGGCACGGCCACCACGGCCGCTGACCGTTCCTCGTCGGGCGCTCGTCCGGCGCGGTTCGCCTCGCGAACAGCGCCGGACGAGCGCCCACAACCATCGAGGGTCAGGGCGTCAGCACCCGGGCCTGCTGCTGGGCGAGGACGCTCAGCTCGGCGGCCTTGAAGGCGTGCTCCTGCGTCATCGCGTTCTCGGTGCGCTCCAGGCAGTCGAGGATGAGCTGCCCGAAGTAGGGGAACCCGACCTGACCGTTCGCGACCAGGTGGTGCTCGCCCTCGCCGTCGACGAGGAACACGTGGCCGCCGCCCTCGCCGGTGCCGACGTTGACGTACTTGCGCAGCTCGATGTACCCCTCGGTGCCGAGGATGATCGTGCGGCCGTCGCCCCACGCGCTCAGGCCGTCCGGCGTGAACCAGTCGACGCGCACGTACCCGGTGGCCCCGTTGTCCATGACGATGCCGGCCTCGCCGAAGTCGTCCAGCTCGGGGTGGTCCGGGTGGTGGTAGTTCGCGACGGCGGCGTGGCTGATCTCCGCGTCCTTCGCGCCCGCGTAGTGCAGCATCTGGTCGAAGTTGTGGCTCCCGATGTCGCACAGGATGCCGCCGTACTTCTCCTTCTCGAAGAACCAGTCCGGGCGTCCGGTGCCGAGACGGTGCGGGCCGAGGCCCATCACCTGGAGCACGCGGCCGATCGCCCCGCGGTCGATCAGCTGCTCGGCCAGCACGGCGGCCTCGACGTGGATCCGCTCGGAGTAGTAGACGGCGTACTTCTGGCCGGTGCGGGCCGTGGCCTCGCGCGCGGCGGCGAGCTGGTCGAGCGTTGTCAGGGGCGCCTTGTCGGTGAAGTAGTCCTTGCCCGCCTCGATGACCCGCAGACCGAGCGGCGCCCGCTCGGACGTCACCGCGGCGCCCGCCACGAGGCGCACCTCGGCGTCGTCGAGGATCTCGGCCTCGCTGCGCGCCACCCGCACGTCGGGGAACTTGCTGCGCATCACCTCGACCTTGGCCGGGTCGGGGTCGTACACCCACTTCAGGGTGCCGCCGGCGCCCGCGAGGCCCTCGCACATGCCGAACACGTGGCCGTGGTCGAGGCTGGTCGCCGCGAAGACGAACTCCCCCGGCTCGACGACGGGCGCGGGCACGGGCTCCGGCGCGTAGGCGGCGCCGCTCGCGGTGCTCGCCGCGCTGATCGGAGTGCTGATCGGAGTGCCCGCGCTCATGCCTTCGCCCCCACCGTGATCGCGCCCGGCAGCTCGCCCACCGACGCCGTCTTCTCGAAGAACCGCGGCGCCCTCTCCAGGAGGGTGCCGGTGCGGTAGTAGGGATCGTCGGGCGACAGCGGCAGGTCCACGGTGCGGCGCTCGATGCCCGCCTCGTAGATGGCCGTGACCAGCTCGATGGCGCGACGGCCGGCCTCGCCGTCGACGGCCGGACGACGGCGCTCGCGCACGGCGCCGAGCATGTCGGCGATCTGCCCGGCGTGGCCGGTGTGCTCCAGCGGCCGGTGCGCCGCCGCGACGGCCTCGATCTGCGCGACCCGCTCCGTGTCGTCCTCGTCGGCGGGGAAGCCGTTCGGGTTGGCCAGGTTCGCCTCGACCTTCCACGGCTGCGAGACGCGCGCGTTCCGGCCCTGCACGACGATCGCCTGCTCCTCGCCGTGGCTCACCACGGAGGCGGTGACCTCGGCGAGCGCGCGGTCGTACTGCAGCACGCTCACCGACAGGTCCTCGACCTCGGCGTTCTCGTGCGCGGCGTTGGTGAGCACCGACGTGACGGCCTTCGGCGAGCCGAGCATCCACAGGGTCATGTCGAGGTGGTGGATGGCGTGGTTGAGCGTGCAGCCGCCGCCCTCGCGCTCCCAGGTGCCGCGCCACCACAGGTCGTAGTACTCGGTGCCGCGCCACCAGGCGGAGCTGACCTGGGCGTGCGTGACCGGGCCCGCGAGGCCGGAGTCGAGCACCTCCTTGAGGGTCGCGATGTCGTCGCGGAACCGGTTCTGCGCGACGACGGACAGCAGGCGCCCGTTGTCCTGCGCGGCGGCGATCATCGCGTCGCACTCCTCGAGCGACGGCGCCATCGGCTTCTCGACGAGCACGTCGACGCCGGCCTCCAGGGCCTGGATCGTCAGGGCGGCGTGGGTGGACGGCGGCGTCGCGACGCTGACGAGGTCGAGGCTCTGCTCGGCGGCGAGCATCTCGGCGGCGTCGGTGTAGACGCGGGCGCCGTCGAGCCCGAGCTCCGCGCGCAGGGCCTCGGCGCGGCCGGGGGCGGGGTCGCACAGCGCGACGATCGCGCACTCCTCCGCGAAGCGTTGGTAGCCGTCGATGTGCGCCCGGGCGATGCCGCCCGTGCCGACGATCCCGATGGTGAGCATGGTTCCTCCGATGGAACGAGCTGGCTGACGGTCCGGCATGATACGTATCATGCGACGGTGATCAGAGTGGCCGCCGCGCTGCGGCCCTGTCAAGGCGAGAGGTGAGGGAGGTCATACTGTGGCGGTGCCGAACCCACCGACCAGCCGCGACGTCGCGCGCCTCGCCGGGGTGTCCCAGGCGACGGTGTCCTACGCGCTCACCGGGCGCGGCACCATCTCGGCGGCCACCCGCGCACGGGTGCTCCAGGTGGCCGAGTCGGTCGGCTACCGGCCCAACCTCGCCGCGCGGTCCATGCGCACCCGGCGGTCCGGCCGGCTCGCCGTGGTGACCGGCGCGAGCCTGGACCACCAGGTCAGGCTGCTCACCGGCGCCGGGGAGGTGGCCGAGGCGGCGGGGTACGTGATGGAGACCCACACCGTCGACGGCACCCTCGAGGAACGCACCGGTCGCGTCCGGGACCTCGCCGAGGGCGGCCAGTACGAGGGCGTCCTCACCCTCGTCCCCGTGCTGCCCGAGGCGCTCGCGGACCCGTCCGGCTCCGCGAGCCCGGGAGGGGGCGCGCCCGTCGTCGCCGAGGCCACCTTCGACGAGCAGATGCGCAGCCTCGGCAACCTCGCCGACGCGAGCACCGTCGAGGTGCTGGTCGGGGCGCTCGTGGCCGCCGGGTACCGCCGGTTCGTGCACGTCGCGGGCCCCGACCACTACGCCTCGGCCCGCGCCCGCCGCGACGTGTACCTGGCGTCCGTCGCCCGGGCCGCCGCGGACCCGGCCACGGCCGACGTGGTGTCCCTCGGCGTCATCGGCGGCTCCTGGTCGGGCGACGACGCGCGTCGCGCCGTCGCCGAGATCCCCGGGGACGCGCCGCCCGTCGCCGTCATCGCCGGGAACGACTACCTGGCCGCGGGCGTGGTGCGCGGCGCCGCCGAGCGCGGCTGGTCGGTGCCCGAGGACCTCGTCGTCACCGGCTGGGACAACTTCGCGATGGGGGCGCTGATGATGCCGTCGCTCACCACCGTCGACGTCGACTTCCCCGAGGCCGGCCGCACCGCGATGCGCCGGCTGGTCGCGACCGTCCGGGGCGAGCCCCGTCCGGCGCCCGGCGCGCCGATCCACCGCATCGTGTGGCGCGAGTCCACCGGCGGCGACCCGACCAGCCCGGCCTCGACGTAGCGATTCCTCGCCGTCGCCCGACGGGACGAGGACCAACCGCGACGTCGGCAGCCGCCGCCCGCCTACCCTGGGCGCGTGACCCACCCCCGCACCCTCCCGCCGTTCGCCTCCGACAACTACGCGCCCGTGCACCCGGACGTCCTCGCCGCCGTCGCCGCGGCGAACGACGAGTACGCCGTCGCGTACGGGGACGACCCGTGGACGGCGCGCCTCGACGCCCGCGTGCGCGAGGTGTTCGGCGCCGGGGCTCTCGCATTCCCGGTGCTGAACGGCACGGGCGCGAACGTCGTGTCGCTCACCGCGCTGTCGCCGCGCTGGGGCGGCGTCGTGGTGTCCGACGTCGCGCACGTGAACACCGACGAGAACGGCGCGCCCGAGCGGGTCGGCGGCCTCAAGCTGCTCGCCTGCCCGTCCGTGGACGGGCGGATCACGCCCGACGACGTCGCGCGCTGGGCCGGGCAGCGCGACGACGTGCACCGCGCCCACCCCGCCGTGCTGTCCCTCACGCAGTCCACCGAGCTCGGCACGGTCTACCCGCTCGACGACCTGCGGGCGCTGACCCACGTCGCGCACGACCTGGGCATGGCGGTGCACGTGGACGGGTCGCGGCTGGCCAACGCGGCGGCGAGCCTGGGCTGCTCGCTGCGGGCGCTCACCACCGACGCCGGAATCGACGTCGTCTCCCTCGGCGCCGCGAAGAACGGCGGCATGCTCGGCGAGGCCGTGCTCGTGCTCGGGCCCGACGACGCCCCGGCCGCCGCGTCCGCCCGCGCCCGGGAGGCGGCCGCGGCGGCCGTGCCGTTCCTGCGCAAGGCGACGATGCAGCTCGCGTCCAAGACGCGGTTCGTCTCCGCGCAGCTCCTCGCGCTGCTCGGGGACCCGGACGACGCGGCGGGGGACGAGGAGCCGCTGTGGCACCGCAACGCCGCGCACGCGAACGCGATGGCCGCGCGGCTGCGCGCGGGGCTCGAGGCGCTGGCCGGATCCGACGACGAGGGCGTGCGCGTCACCCGCCCCACCGAGGCGAACGCCGTCTTCGCCACGCTCCCCCGCCCCGCCGCCGACCGGCTGCGCGCCGTCGCCCGCTTCTACGACTGGGCCGACGGCGAGACTCCCGACCGCGTCGAGGTGCGGCTCATGTGCGCCTGGGACACCGCGCCGGGGACGGTCGACGCGTTCGTCGCGGCGGCCGCCGACGCCCTCGCCTGATCAGCGCGACGCCGCGGCAGCGGTCAGGTCGGTGGCCGCGGCGTCGTAGTCCTCGAGGTTCCGCAGCCTCCGCACGGGGCTGAGGCCCACGATGACGGGCCCGAGCAGCAGCACGAACGCGGAGCCGAGCAGCACGGCCCGGCTGCCCACGTGCGCGGCGAGCACGCCGGCCGCGAGCGACCCGAGCGGGATCATGCTCCAGGAGACGAACCGCACGGTCGCCATCACCCGCGAGAGCAGCTCGGGCGGGCTGGCCACCTGCCGGTAGGTGCGCGTCACGACGCTCCCCGGCACCACGGAGGCCCCGAACACCATCGTGCCGACGGCGAAGCAGAGCCACCCGGCGGCGGCGGCGCCCAGCGGGACCAGCAGCGCGCCGGCGAACCCGAACAGCCCGTCGAGGAGCAGCACCCGCGCGGACCCGAAGCGCCGCACGAGCCACGGCGTGGCGGCCGCCGCGAGCAGCGACCCCACGCCGTCGGCGGCGAGCAGCACGCCCACCATCGCGGGCGGGGCGTCGAGGTCGCGCACCAGGTAGAGCGCGAACAGCCCGGCCTGCACGCCGCACACGAGGTTGACGACGCAGGCCCACCAGGTGGCGGGCGCGATCACCGGGTGCCGCACCACGAACCGCCAGCCCTCCGCGATCATCTGCCCCATCCCGGGCCGCGCCTCCCCGTCCCCGAGGGCGGGCTCGCGACGCTCGGGCAGCCGCCGCAGCAGCAGGGCCGACACGACGTACGACGCGGCGTCGACCAGCAGCGCGGGCACGGCGCCGACGGCCTGCACCAGGAGGCCCGCCACCGACGGCCCGCCGAGCTGTGTGGCGGCCTGCGTGCCCGAGACGAGGCTGTTGCGGCTGGTCAGCTCGTGCTTCGGCACCACGGTCGGCAGGAAGGTCGTGTTGGCGGTGAAGAAGAACACCTCGGCGACGTTCACCGCGAGCGCCGCCAGCACCAGGTGGACCAGCGAGAGCTCCCCGAGCCACCAGACCAGCGGGACGGCGAGGATCGCGGCGGCGCGCGCCAGGTCGGCCGCCACCTGCGTGGCGCGCAGCGGCAGCCGGTGCACGATCGCGCCGGCGGGCAGGCCGAGCACCACCCAGGCGAGGTACGACGACGCGGCCAGCAGGCCCGTCTCGACGGGACCGGCGTCGAGCACGGTCACCGCGGCGAGCGGCAGCGCGACGGTCGTGACGGCGGTGCCGACGCCGCTGGTGGTGCTCGCGGCCCAGTAGGTCCAGAACGGCCGTGCACTCGTGGCCACCGGGCCACCTCCTCGTCGACGAGACTCCGCGGTGCCCGCCGGGAACAGGCGGGGTCGCGTCGTCGTTGGTAAGTTCCAAATTGGAACTTACCCCATGGCGCGGGATGGACGCACACCCCGGCCCGGCGAGAGGATGTGCCCCATGCGCCGCGAGGACCTTGCCGACAGCTCGTGCGGCATCGCGCAGTCCCTCGGCGTCGTCGGCGACTGGCAGAGCCTGCTGATCGTGCGCGAGGCGGCCGCCGGCGTCACCCGGTTCGAGGGCTTCGACCGCGAGCTCGGGCTGTCCCGCCGCGCGCTCACCGAGCGGCTCGGCGGGCTCGTCGAGCACGGCGTGCTGGAGAAGGTGCCGTACTCCGAGCGCCCGCCGCGCCACGACTACCGGCTCACCGCCCGGGGCGAGGGCCTGCTGCCCGTGCTGCTCGCGCTGCAGGAGTGGGGCACGCGGTTCGTCCTGGGCGACGGCGAGGTCAGCGGCGCGCTGGGCGACGGCGACCTCGCGCGGGCGCGCGCGCTCGAGGGCACGCACGTGCCCGACGTCGCGCTCGCGGCGCACGACGGCTCCACCGTGCGGCTCGTGGACCCTGACCGGTGGACCGCGCTGTTCTTCTTCCCCGGCGCGTACGCCCCCGGCACCCACGGCTACCCGCCGCGCTGGGGCGAGGTGCCCGGCACCGCCGGCTGCACGCTCGAGTGCGTCACCTACGGCCGCCGGCACGCCGACCTCGAGGCCGCCGGCGCGCGGGTGCTCGGTGTGAGCACGCAGCACCCCGAGCAGCAGGCCGCGTTCGCCGCCCACGCCGAGCTGCCCTACCTGCTCGCGTCGGACCAGGACGGGCTGGCCGCGTCCGCCCTGCGGCTGCCCGTGTTCCGCGCCGGCGGCTCCGACCGGCTCAAGCGCGTCACGCTCCTGGTGGACCCGTCCGGCGTCGTCCGGCACGTGCAGGCGCCGGTGACCGACCCCGCCCAGTCGGTCGACGACGTGCTCGCCCTCGTGCGCGAGCTCGCGGCCACGACGCCGTCGGGGACGGCGGCGGCGAGGGCCCGGCGTTAGGGTCGGAACCAACCGGAGCCGGCGGAAGGAACCCCCACCATGACCACCCCCACCAGCCCCACCAGCACGCCGGAGCACCGCTACCCGCACGTGGCCGAGGCGTCGATCCACGTGACCCAGCCGCCCGAGCGGGTGTGGGCCGAGCTCATGCACCCGGGCGCGCGCTGGATGCTCGGCGCGAACATCGAGACGGACTTCCGGCCGGGCAGCCCGATCACGTTCGAGGGCCACTTCTTCGGCCGCCAGTTCGCCGACAAGGGCGTGGTGATCGCCGTCGAGCGTCCGCGCCTGCTGCACTTCACCCATTTCTCGCCCCTGGCCGAGCTCGCGGACGTCGAGGACAACTACCACGAGATTCGCATTGCGCTCGAACCGGACGAGACGGGTACGGTCGTGTCCGTGAGGCAGGAGAACATCGACACGGCCCAGCACGCGACGAACTCGCAGGCGCACTGGCAGGACGCGCTCGCGACCCTCGCCCACCGCGACGGTGCACCTGCCCGACGCGCGTGACCCGCGGTCGGCCCGCACGGGCCGCCGCCGCCTCGCTCGCCACGACGCTCGCCGTCGTCCTGCTCGCCGCGTGCTCCGGCGCGGGCAGCGAACCGTCGCCCGGCCCGGCATCCTCCGCTGCGGAGGGCTCGGGGTCGAGCTCACCCCGCCCGTCCCCGAGCCCGACGACCGCGTCCCCGAGCCCGGCGGCGTCCCCCACCCCCGGGCCCACCGGCACCCCGACGCCCGACGACGTGCTCGCGGGCTGGACCCTCGAGCAGAAGGTGGGCCAGCTGCTCATGGTCGGGGTGTCGGTGAGCGACCCGGCCGCCGTGAGCGCCGAGTCGGTCCGCGACAAGCACGTGGGCAACGTGTTCCTGCACGGCCGCAGCAAGGCCGGTGTGGAGGCGACCCGCGAGCTGGTCGACGAGTACACCGGCCTCGTGTCCCGCCGCTCGACGCACGGCACGCCGCTGCTGGTGGCCACCGACCAGGAGGGCGGCCTCGTCCAGGTGCTGCAGGGCCCAGGCTTCTCCGAGATCCCGAAGGCCACCGAGCAGGCCACGTGGAAGCCCGCCACGCTGCAGGACCGCGCCGAGGGCTGGGGCGACGAGCTCGCCGCCGCGGGCGTCAACCTCAACCTGGCGCCCGTGATGGACCTGGTCGACGAGGACGACGCCGCGGACAACCCGCCCATCGGCTACTTCGGCCGGAACTACGGCGACACGCCGAAGTCCGTGGTGCGCTCCGCGAACGCGTTCGGCGCCGGGCAGCGCGCGGCCGGCGTCGAGCCGGTGATCAAGCACTTCCCCGGCCTGGGGCGCGTCACCGAGAACACCGACACCGAGGCCCGCGTGACAGACGACGTCACCACCCGCGACGACGCGTCCGTGCGCGTCTTCGCCCGGGGGATCGAGGCGGGCGCGCGCTACGTGATGATGTCGAGCGCCGTCTACGACCGCATCGACCCGGACGAGCCCGCCGTGTTCTCCCCCGTCGTCGTGGAGGACGTCCTGCGCGGCGACCTGGGGTTCGACGGCGTCGTGATGACCGACGACGTGTCGGCCGCCGCCCAGGTGCAGGACCGCTCCCCCGGCGAGCGGGCGGTGGACGCCGTCGACGCCGGCGTGGACCTGGTGCTCGCGTCCGCGGACCCGTCCGTCGCGCCCGCGATGGCGGACGCCCTGGTCGCGAAGGCCCGCAAGGACCCGGACTTCGCGGAGAAGGTCGACGCCTCCGCCCGCCGGGTGCTGGCCGCCAAGGCCGCCACCCTCCCGCCGAGGTAGTACCGGATCCCGCGGGGTAGTAGGCCATCCGGCGAGGTACTACCTCGCCGGATCAGGTTCTACCTCGGCGGGCTCCGCCGACGGCGAACCTCGTTGACCGGGGCAGCCGCACGGGTCTTGGCTGACGGCATGAGCACCTCGCCCTCGCTGGACCCGGAAGAGCTCCGCCAGGTCGCGTCGTCGTTCGGCGTCGACGCCGCCGCCTACGACCGCGCGCGCCCGCGCTACCCCGACGCGCTGATCGCGGCGGTCGCGGACGCCGCGCGCGACGGCGCCGCGGGCCCGACGCCGCGGGTGCTCGACGTCGGCGTGGGCACGGGGATCGTGGCGCGCCAGCTGCGCGCGGCCGGCTGCGCCGTGCTCGGGGTGGACGTCGACGAGCGCATGGCGGAGGTCGCGCGGGGCGACGGCACCGACGGCATCGACGTCGAGGTCGCACGGTTCGAGGAGTGGGACCCGGCAGGCCGGACGTTCGACGCCGTGACCGCCGGGCAGACGTGGCACTGGGTGGACCCGGACGCCGGCGCGACCCGGGCCGCCGACGTCCTGCGCCCGGGCGGCGCGCTCACGGTGTTCTGGAACGCGGGCGACCCGCCGCCCGACCTGGCCGCCGCGTTCGCCGAGGTCTACCGCGACGTGCTCCCCGGCTCGCCGCTCGCCGCCACGAGCACCGCGTCGGCGGAGACCGCCTACCGGCAGATGATGGACACCGCGGCCGACGGCATGCGGCGCACGGGCCGGTTCGCGGAGCCGCACGAGCGCCGCGACACCTGGGAGCGCACGTACACCCGCGACGAGTGGCTCGCCCTGGTGCCCACCACAGGCGTCGCCACGCGGCTGCCGGCCGCCCGGCTCGACGCCCTGCTCGCGGGGCTCGGCGCCGCGATCGACGCCGCCGGCGGCAGCTTCGTGCAGCAGGGGTTCACGCTCGCGGTCGGCGCCGTGCGCGCCTGACCTCGCGCGGCGGGAGCCGCGCCGGGCGAGGATCGAGCATGGCCCGCACCGCCGGCGACGTCCTCGACGCCGCGATCCGCGCCCACGCGGAGACGATCCTGCGCGGGCACGACGACGTGCGGACGGCCGCGGCCCGGGCACCGGGTGCGCCGGACGACGCGCCCGTCGCGGTGCACGACGCCCGCGTGGCGGTCCGGCGGCTGCGCGCCACGCTCCGAGTCTTCCGGGACGGCACGGCCCCTGAGCCGGGCACGGTCGAGGCCCTCACCTGGTGGGTGCGCACCCTCGGCGCGGCGCGCGACGCGGAGGTGCGGCGGGCCGGCCTGGCGGAGCTCGCCGCCGGCCTCGAGCGACCCTCGCCCGAGGTGCACGCGGGCCTGGCGACGCTCGACGGCGCGCTGGCCGCGTCCGACGCCGTCGCCCGGGCGGAGGTGGCGACGGCGCTGGCGTCGGCCCGCTGCCGGGACCTCATCGCGGGGCTCGGCGCGCTCGCCACGGCGCCACCGCTGACCGACCGGGCCGGGGAGGTCGCGGCGACCACCCTGCGTCCCGCCGTCGTGCGCGAGCTGGAGCGGGTGCGGCGGCGCGGCGGGCCGGTCGCCGCCTGGCGGGGTCCGGGGACGGGCGACCGGCCGCCGCCCGACGTCGTGCACCGCCTGCGCAAGGCCGCCCGCAGGGCGCGCTACGCCGCCGAGGTGCTCGCGACGTCCGGCGACCGCGCCACCGACCGCTGGGCCGACGACGTGGTCGCACGCCACCGCGAGCTGCAGGACCTGCTGGGCACCGTGCACGACGCCGACGTGCTGCGCGCGACCCTGGCGGCGCTGCGAGAGCCGCGCACCGCCGCGGCGGTCGACGCGTGCGCGCGGCTCGGCGACGAGCGCGCGGCGCGGGCCCTCGCCGCCGCGGCCGCCGCTCTCCGCTGAGCCGGAAACGCCTTCGAGCACGCGATCCGTCGCGCCATCTGGTCG
>NZ_JBHXAW010000053.1:0-19623 GCF_042726645.1 Isoptericola sp. NPDC060257 | reverse complement strand
ACCTGGTCGTGCGCCGGCCCCCGTCGTCCGTTTGCCGATGGTCGGACCCGGCGTCAGGGTGAAGGGCATGGCACGGGCATCGACGCTGGCCCGCGGGGTCTTCTATCCGGCAGCAGGCATCATCCTGCTGTTCGTCCTGGTCGCGGTCCTCTTCACCGACGCCACGGACGCCGTGATGACCACGCTCCAGGGCGAGGTGATCGGCGCGTTCGGGTGGTACTACGTGCTCCTGGTGGCCGCCTTCGTCATCTTCGCGATCTGGATGGGGCTGAGCCGCTTCGGCGACATCGTGCTCGGGCCGGACGACGAGGCGCCGGACTTCAAGCTCCCGGTGTGGTTCTCGATGCTCTTCGCCACCGGCATGGGCATCGGGCTCGTCTACTACGGGGTGTCCGAGCCGCTGTCCCACTTCATCACGCCGAAGCCCGGCGTGACCGGCGACGACGCCGCCCTCGCCCAGGCGGCGATCTCGCAGACGTACGTGCACTGGGGCATCCACGCCTGGGCGATCTACGTGGTGGCCGGGCTCGCGCTGGCCTACGCGATCCACCGCAAGGGCCGGCCCGTCTCGATCCGCTGGGCGCTCGAGCCCCTCCTGGGCGACCGGGTGAAGGGCCGGGCGGGCAACGTCATCGACGTCGTGGCGATCATCGGCACGGTGTTCGGGGTCGCGACCTCCCTCGGCCTGGGTGTGCTGCAGGTGGCGCACGGGCTCGGCTACCTCGACGTCGTGGAGCCGAGCACCGCCCTCGAGATCGGCCTGATCGCGGCGATCACGGCGATCGCGGCGATGTCGGTGGCCTCGGGGCTGTCCAAGGGCATCAAGTGGCTGTCCAACGGGAACATGATGCTCGCGGGCGTCGTGCTGGCCGTCGTGCTGGTGCTGGGCCCGACGCTGTTCATCCTGCGCAGCTGGGTGCAGTCGTTCGGGTACTACTTCGCGAACGTCGTCCAGATGACCTTCGACACCCTGGCGTTCCGGGGCGAGGAGGGCCTGGCCTGGGAGTCGAGCTGGACGATCTTCTACTGGGGCTGGTGGATCTCCTGGGCACCCTTCGTGGGCGTCTTCATCGCGCGCATCTCCCGGGGGCGCACGGTGCGCGAGTTCGTGCTCGGCACGCTGGCCGTCCCGATGGCCGTCGCCACGATCTGGTTCAGCGTGTTCGGGGGAGCGGGGCTGCACCAGGAGATGACCGAGCCCGGGAGCATGCTCGACCCCGCGACCGGCGGGGTGAACACCGACACCGCCATGTTCCAGCTCTTCGACACCCTGCCCGGGGCGGGGACGTGGCTGGCCGTCGCGGGCATCGTGCTGGTGGTGATCTTCTTCGTCACGTCGTCCGACTCGGGGTCGTTCGTCGTCGACATGCTCGCCCACGGCGGCAACCCCAACCCGCCGCTGTGGAGCCGCCTGTTCTGGGCGGGGCTGCAGGGCCTCGTCGCGATCGCCCTGCTGCTCGCGGGCGGGCTCCAGGCGCTGCAGACCGCCTCCATCCTCATCGCCCTGCCGTTCTCGCTGGTGCTCATCGGGATGGCGGTGTCCATCGTCAAGGAGCTCAGCATGGAGCACCGCCAGATCGTGCGCGCCGAGCGGCGCGCCGCCCGGGCGGAGCTCACGGAGCACGTCACGGAGAAGGTGGCGACCACGCTGGCCGGCCGGTGGGAGAACGTCCTGCCGCCTGCGCCGGGCGCGCTGCGACTACGCGTCCCGCGCCGTCGGGACGCGAAGGGTCCGGCCGGCCCGACGCCCGGAACAGCGCCCGGAACAGCGCCGGGGAAGCCGCCGGGGACGGGCGGGGACGAGCAGCCTGGACCGGGCGGGTAAGATAGCGGCGGCCCGATTGACGGGTCGCCTCCCCACCCCAGGAAATGAGACCCGTAGATGTCTGTGCGCTCCGACCTGCGCAACGTGGCGATCGTCGCCCACGTCGACCACGGCAAGACGACCCTCGTGGACGCCATGCTGCGCCAGGCAGGCGCCTTCTCCGCCCACCAGCACGTGGACGACCGCGTCATGGACTCCGGTGACCTGGAGCGCGAGAAGGGCATCACCATCCTCGCGAAGAACACCGCGGTCCGGTACGCCGGCCCGGCGGCGGCGGAGGCGGGCGAGCCCGACGGCATCACCATCAACGTGATCGACACCCCGGGGCACGCCGACTTCGGCGGGGAGGTCGAGCGCGGCCTGTCCATGGTGGACGGCGTCGTGCTGCTGGTCGACGCGTCCGAGGGCCCGCTGCCCCAGACCCGCTTCGTGCTGCGCAAGGCGCTCGCCGCGAAGCTGCCCGTGATCGTCGTCGTGAACAAGGTCGACCGCCCCGACGCGCGCATCACCGAGGTCGTGGGGGAGACCACCGACCTGCTGCTCGGCCTCGCGAGCGACCTGTCCGACGAGGTCCCCGACCTCGACCTGGACGCCATCCTCGACGTGCCCGTCGTGTACGCGTCGGCCAAGGCCGGCCGCGCGTCGATCGACCAGCCCGCCGACGGCGCGCTCCCCGCGAACGAGGACCTCGAGCCGCTGTTCGGCACCATCCTCGAGAAGATCCCCGCGCCGACCTACGAGGCGGACATGCCGCTGCAGGCGCACGTCACGAACCTCGACGCGTCGCCGTTCCTCGGCCGGCTCGCGCTGCTGCGCATCTTCAACGGCACCCTGCGCAAGGGCCAGACGGTCGCGTGGGCGCGCCACGACGGCACCCTGTCGAGCGTGCGGATCACCGAGCTGCTCGAGACCAAGGCGCTCGACCGCGTGCCCACCGAGTCCGCCGGGCCCGGTGAGATCGTGGCCGTGGCCGGCATCTCCGACATCATGATCGGCGAGACCCTCACGGACGTGGACGACCCGCGCCCGCTGCCGCTCATCACGGTGGACGACCCGGCGATCTCGATGACCATCGGCATCAACACCTCGCCGCTGGCGGGCAAGGGCGGCAAGGGCCACAAGGTCACGGCGCGCCAGGTCAAGGACCGCCTCGACTCCGAGCTCATCGGCAACGTGTCGCTCAAGGTGCTCCCCACCGAGCGCCCGGACGCGTGGGAGGTGCAGGGCCGGGGCGAGCTGGCCCTGGCGATCCTCGTCGAGCAGATGCGCCGCGAGGGCTTCGAGCTCACGGTCGGCAAGCCGCAGGTCGTCACGAAGCAGATCGACGGCAAGCGGCATGAGCCGATGGAGCGCATGACCATCGACGTGCCGGAGGAGTACCTCGGCGCCGTCACCCAGCTGCTCGCGCAGCGCAAGGGCCGCATGGAGACGATGAGCAACCACGGCACCGGCTGGGTGCGCATGGAGTTCATGGTCCCGGCGCGCGGCCTCATCGGCTTCCGCACGCAGTTCCTCACCGAGACGCGCGGCACCGGTATCGCGGCGTCCATCTCCGAGGGCTTCGAGCCGTGGCACGGCCCGATCGAGTCGCGCAACACGGGCTCCCTCGTGGCTGACCGCGCGGGCAAGGTGACGCCGTTCGCCATGATCAACCTGCAGGAGCGCGGCTCGTTCTTCGTCGACCCCACGCAGGAGGTCTACGAGGGCATGATCGTCGGCGAGAACTCCCGCAACGAGGACATGGACGTCAACATCACCAAGGAGAAGAAGCTGACGAACATGCGGTCCTCGACCGCCGACAACTTCGAGAACCTCATCCCGCCGCGCCACCTCACGCTCGAGGAGTCCCTCGAGTTCGCGCGCGAGGACGAGTGCGTCGAGGTGACGCCGGAGGTCGTGCGGATCCGCAAGGTCGAGCTCGACGCCACGGCGCGCGCCCGGGCGACGGCGCGGGCCAAGCGCGCCTGACCCGCTCCCGGTGACCGGCCCCGCCGCGCCCGCCCCGGAGCAGCCGGTGCCCGACGGCGGGCTGCTCGCGGTGCACGCGCACCCGGACGACGAGACCCTGGCGACCGGCGCGCTCCTCGCGTCGTGGGCGGCCGCGGGCCGGCCGGTCGCCGTCGTGACCTGCACGCGCGGCGAGCGCGGCGAGGTCATCGACACGCCGTCGCACCCCACGGGGCTGGCGCGTCTCGAGGGCGACGGCCCGGCGCTCGCCGCGCACCGGGAGACCGAGCTGGCCGCCGCGCTGGCCGCGCTCGGTGGCGGGCCGGGCGTCGTCGGGCAGGTGTTCCTCGACGCCGTCGACCTGTCAGACGCTCAGGTCACCGGGGTGCGCCCCGTGCCCGACGCGGCCGGCGAGTCGCGCGCGGTCTCCGACGTCCGTCGCACCGGGATGCGCCCAGGGCCTGACAGGCGGTTCGAGGACTCCGGCATGGCGTGGGTCGCGCCGGGGGTGGCCGGGCCGGCGGACGACGCGCCCGCGACGGCGTTCGCGCGCGTCCCGCTCGACGACGCCGCCGCGCGCCTGGCGGCCGTCGTCCGCGCCCGTCGGCCCGACGTCGTCGCGACGTACGAGGAGCAGGGCGGGTACGGGCACCCGGACCACGTCCGCACGCACGACGTGACGGTGCGGGCGCTCGCCCTCGCGGCCGACCCGGACGCCCCCGTGCCCGGCGAGCCCTGGGGTGACGCCGAGCTGTGGCGTGCGGTGACGCCGTCCGCCGCGCTCCGGGCGGGGCGCCGCGCGCTGGCCGCCGCGCCCGCGGTCCGGGACCTCGCCGCCCGCGCCGGGCTGACGTTCCCCGACCCGGACGAACCTCTGCCCCCGCTCGCGCGCCACGACGTGGAGCTGCGCGCCGCCGGGCCGCACGACGTCGTCCGGGTCGACGTCGCCCCCGTGCTCGACCGGGTGCTCGCCGCGATGCGCGCGCACGCCACCCAGATGCAGCACGCCACCGGGGCTCCGGAGGCGGCGCTGTCCGGTGCCGACCTGCTCGGCTGGTACGCCCTCAGCAACGCCGTGCTCGCCCCGGTGCCGGCGCACGAGGTCTACCTCGTGTCCTCCTCCCCTCAGCGCCGGGCGTCGCGGCGCGCGGGACGCCGGTAGGCTCGCGCCGATGACCACCCCCGAGCACGCGACGTCCACCTCGCCCGTTCCCCCCGCGGGTGCGGGCCGGTGGTGGCGGTCCGCCGCGCGGACGCTCCTGGCCGTCGCGCTGGGCGCCGTCGTCGGGGTGCTCGGCACCGTCGCGCACCGCACCCAGTGGCACGACCTGCCCGTCGGCATCGTGCTGGCCCTCGCGATCACGCTGTCCACGGCGGTCCTGTGCCGCGCGTGGGCCGGGCTGGGCCCGCTGCTCGCCGCCGGCGCCGGCTGGGTGATGGCCGTGCAGGTGCTGGCCGTCGCGGGGCCCGGCGGGGACGTGCTGGTCCCTGCCCAGGCGGTGGGCCTGGTGTGGACCTACGGCGGCCTGGCGATGTTCCTCGTCGCGGCCTTCCTGCCCCGGTCCTGGTTCTCCGACCGGCGGGGCTGACGTCCGGTCCACGTGGTCGCCTGTGAGCGTCCCGTGCGCGCCGCCCGGCCGGGCGTGACGAAGCTGTGCGGACCGGCGCCCGATTTGGCACTTTCACCCGGACTTGCGCCGAGGCGGTCGGTGCCGCCCGAGTAGGATCCCCCAGGCGGGTCCGCCCGCTCACCTGTCCCCCCGGGGCGTCGCCCCGCACCCCACCCTGACGGAGCATGCATGGGTCACCCGACCGAGCGCGAGCCGGATCCCGCCGGGTCCGCACCCGTCGAGCCTGCGCGCCCCGAGACCGAGCCCCAGGCGCCCCTCGCCGAGCAGCCGTCCACGCAGCAGCCGGACGGCGCGCAGCCGGCCGCCGAGCAGCCGTCCACGCAGCAGCCGGACGGCGCGCAGCCGGCCGCCGAGCAGCCGTCCACGCAGCAGCCGGACGGTGCGCAGCCGGACGCCGACGGGCCGGACACGCCGTACCAGCCGCGGGTGCGGCTGTACGAGCAGCGGGTCATCGCCACGGTGCCGGCGCCGCCGTCGGGACCGCCGACCCAGGCTCTGCCGGCGGTGGCGGCCTCCGTCCCTCCCGCTCCTCCCGCCGGCCCGGGTGCGGCGGCCGGTGCCCCGACCGCCGCGGCCTTCGGCGGCACCCCCGCCGAGCCGGCGACGCCGCCGCCCGCGGACCCGGGCTCGCCGCTCGACGGCCTGGCCGGCGACGGCGCGCCCAGCCGCGCACCGAAGGTCGCGCTGTGGGCCGGCGTCGGGCTCGTGGTCGTCGCCGGCCTCTACGCGGGGGCGCAGTGGGCCGTCGCGGGGACGGTGCCGAAGGGCACCAGCGTCGCCGGGGTCGAGATCGGCGGGATGGACACCGGGCCTGCGGTCGCGGCGCTCGACGACGGCCTGGGCGAGCGTGCCGCCGAGCCGATCGACGTCCGGGCGGGCGAGGCGTCGAGCACGATCGACCCGGCCTCCGCGGGCCTGTCGTTCGACGCGCAGGCGACCGTCGACGGGCTCACGGGGTTCTCGCTGAGCCCCGCGCGACTGTGGGAGCACCTCGTCGGCGGCGACGCCGTACCGCCCGTCGTCGACGTCTCCCGGCCCACGCTCACCGAGGCGGTCTCCGGCCTGGAGGACTCCCTGAAGGTCGAGCCGGTGGACGGCTCGGTCGGGTTCAAGGGGGCCAAGGCCGTGTCCACGGACGCGGTCGAGGGGTCCAGCGTGCTGGTCGACGACGCCGTGGACACCGTCGCGGACGCCTGGCTCGTCACGTCCGGTCCGGTCGACCTGCCGACCGAGGTCGTCGAGCCCGCGGTCACGCAGGCGGAGACGGACGCCGCCCTCGAGCAGGCGCAGCAGGTGGTGAGCGGCCCCGTCACGGTCGACGTGGGGGAGCAGTCCGCGGAGCTGACGCCGAAGCAGCTCGCCAGGGCGACGTCGTTCAAGAACTCCGACGGCGAGCTGAAGGCGCGGTTCGACGGCAAGAAGCTGGTCTCCGACGTCGTGGACGACACCGACGACCTGCTCACCGAGCCGGACGACGCCCACTTCGTGTTCGCCGGCGGCAAGCCGGTCGTCGAGGGCGGGGAGCAGGGCACGACGCTCGACCCGGACGACACCGCGTCCGCCGTCGGCGAGGCCGCCCTCTCGGACGACCGGACGGCCGAGGTGAAGCTCGTCGAGCGGGAGCCGGAGCACACCAAGGAGGCCCTCGAGGACATGGGGGTGAAGGAGGTCGTCTCGTCCTTCTCGACCCCGCTCACGAGCGAGCCGATCCGCACCCGCAACCTCGAGCGCGGCGCCCAGATCGTCACCGGCACCCTCGTGGCGCCGGGCGAGACCTTCTCGCTGCTCGACACCCTGTCGCCGATCGACGAGTCGAACGGCTTCGTCGCGGCCGGCGTCGTGAGCAACGGCGTGCACACCGACGCCGTGGGCGGCGGCCTGTCCCAGATGGCCACGACCACGTACAACGCCGGCTTCCTCGCCGGGTTCGACGACGCGGGCCACCAGCCCCACAGCTACTGGTTCAGCCGGTACCCGGCGGGGCGCGAGGCGACCATCTACGTGGGCGCCATCGACATGAAGTTCACCAACGACACCCCGTACGGCGCCGTCATGCAGTCGTGGGTCTCGGGCGGCGAGCTGCACGTGCAGATCTGGTCGACGAAGTACTACGAGGTCAAGAAGCAGGCGGGCGACAAGCGCAACGTCGTGCCGGCCACGGCCGTGCACAAGTCGGGTGCGGGCTGCGAGCCGTACCCGGGAGGGAACGACGGGTTCACGATCACGAACTACCGGCAGGTCTTCCACGACGGCAAGCAGGTCAAGGACGAGTCGAAGACCTGGACCTACAAGCCCGACAACCCCGTCGTGTGCGACCAGCCGAAGGCCGACCGCGACGACGAACGCCAGCCCAAGGACGACGGCAAGGACGACGCCGCCGACGGCGGGAAGGCCGAGGAGGACTGATGCTCGGACGCTCGGAACGCGAGTCCCCGGCGCACGCCGCGCAGGCGGCGCACGACGCGGGCTGGTCGGGGGTCGCCCCCGGGTCCGCGGTGGCCACGGCCGTGCCGGACGAGTCGATCGAGCTGCTGGACCTCGGCACGACGTCGGACACGCTGGCCACGGTGGCGACCATCGACGACCTGGCGGCCGTGGTGCACCTGGGGCATCCGGAGCAGCCGTCGCCCGAGCTCGAGGAGGCGCTGCTCGCCGGTGAGCCGTCGCTCATCGTCACGGCCGCGGTGCCGGTCGCGCCCCAGTGGGTGTGGGTGGCCCCGGCGGGCGCCACGGGCGGCCAGGTGGTCATCGACGAGGCGGGGATGCGCGACTGCCAGGACCTGCTGCGCGCCATGGGCGTGAGCCCGCGGCTGGTGCCGACCCGCACCCCGGTGGACGAGCGTGTCGCGCTGGCGGGCCCGGCCGGCTCGCTCGTGGTCGAGCGGTCCCGGGTGCCCGCGGGCTGGGTCGAGGTCCCCGGCAGCGAGCGGCTCGCCGGCCGGCTGCCGGTCTGGTACGGGCTCCTCGAGGCGCGGGCGGCGTGGCCGCGGTTCGACGCTCCCGCCCAGGTGTGGCTCGCCGTCGGGCCGTCGGACGACCACCGCGGGTCCCTGCAGCACACGCTGGCCGTCCTGTCGGCGGCCGGCGTCGACCTGCAGCACCTGCGCAGCCACCCCTCGGCCCACGGGCCGCACGTCTTCTTCACCTCGTTCCGCTGCGCGAGCGTCGACGTGCTCGACGGGCTCGTCGCGGAGCTCGACGGGCGCGGCGTCGCGCACCGCACCCTGGCCGTGCTGCCCGGCGAGGGCTTCGTGCCCGGCCCCGTGCCGCTGGCGCCGCGGTGGGCCGCCGGCCCAGCCGGGGCGTGAGGGGCGCCGGATGAGGATCGCGTACCTCGGGCCGGAGGGCACGTTCACCCACGAGGCGGTCCGGCGCTGGGCCGGCGCACGGACGGGGGGCGGCGACGCCGCGCAGCTGCCGCTGGCCACCGTCCGGGAGGTGCACGACGCCGTCGCGTCGGGTGCCGCGGACCGGGGCGTGGTGGCGATCGAGAGCTCCGTCGAGGGGTACGTCGTGCCGTCCCTGGACGCGCTCGTGGGCAGCCCCGACGTGGTCGCGGTGGACGAGGTCGTGCTGGACGTCTCCTTCGACGCGTTCGTCCGTCCCGGGCACGCCGACCCGTCGGGGCTGCGCGAGGCGACGGCGCACCCGCACGGCCTGGCGCAGTGCACGAGGTTCGTCGCGGAGCGCGACCTGCTGCCGGTGCCGGCGTCGTCGAACGCGGCGGCGTGCCGCGACCTCGCCGACCACCAGGTCGCGTTCGGGCCGAGGCTGTGCGGAGAGCTCTACGGGCTGGAGACGCTCGCGACGGGGGTGGAGGACTTCGCCGGCGCGCGCACGCGGTTCGTCGTGCTGTGCCGCCGCGACGTCGCGACCGCCGCGTGGGCGCCGGTGCGCGCGGCAGGGCACGCCCCCGATACCTGGCGCACCATGCTCGCCGTGACCCCGGTGGTCACCGGGCCGGGCGTGCTGGCGCGGGTCACGGCGGAGTTCGCCGAGCGCGGCGTGAACATGTCGAGCCTCGTGGAGCGCCCGTTGAAGGTGCGCGAGAGCCAGTACGTGTTCGTCGTGACGCTCGACGGCGCCCCCTGGGAGCCGCAGGTGCGCGACCTGTTCGCCGCCCTGCTCGGCGCGGGCGACTCGCTCAAGGTGCTCGGCGCGTTCCCCGTGGCGCCCGGCGGGCCGGGCCTCGACGGCGTGCTGCCCGACCACGTGCCGACGGGCAGCGTGCTGGGCTCGGACGACGACGCGACCGTCGCGCGGGGCCTGCTGTGGTGAGCGAGGCGCCGGTCGGCCGGGTCGGGGTCGTCGGCCTCGGCCTGGTCGGCGGGTCGCTCGCGCGGCTGCTCGCCGCGCGCGGCGTGGACGTCCTGGCGACCGACACCGACGCCGGGACCCGCGGCGACGCGCGCGCCGTCGGGCTGCCGGTCACGGACGACCTGGCGGACCTGTGCGCCGCGGGGCCCGAC
This sequence comes from Isoptericola sp. NPDC060257, assembly GCF_042726645.1. NCBI lineage: Bacteria > Bacillati > Actinomycetota > Actinomycetes > Micrococcales > Promicromonosporaceae > Isoptericola > Isoptericola sp. NPDC060257. The sequence goes on along the minus strand of NZ_JBHXAW010000053.1, from coordinate 9,751 downwards.
GTCGTCGTGCTCGCCGTTCCGCTGCGCGCCGTGCGCGCCACGGCCGCCGAGCTCGCGCCGCTGCTGGCGGGCTGCGACGCGACCGTGACCGACGTCGGCTCGGTCAAGGGCCCGGTCCGGGCGGCGGTCCTCACCGCGGGGCTGGGCAACCGGTACGTCGGGGCGCACCCGATGGCCGGCACCGAGCACAGCGGCTTCGCCGCGTCCGACGCCGGCCTGCTCGACGCGGCGCCGTGGGCGGTGACCGTGGCCGAGCCGGGCGGTGCCGCGCCCGACGAGCCCCGACGCCTGGCGCAGGTGCTGCGCCTGGTGACGGGCCCGCTGGCAGGCACCGCCGCCGTCGTCACCGACGACCGGCACGACGAGGCTGCCGCGCTGGTGAGCCACGTGCCGCACGTGCTCGCCACCCAGCTGCTCAACGCCGTGGCGGGCGCGCCGGTCCGTGACCTCGCGCTGGGTCTCGCCGCCGGGAGCTTCCGCGACGGCACCCGGGTCGCGCTCACCGACCCGGCCCGCACGGAGGCGATGGTCACCGAGAACGCCGCGTGGGTGGCGCCCGCGCTGCGCAAGGCGGTGCGCGACCTCGAGGTCGTGATCGGCGCCCTGGAGACGAACGGCTCGCTGCACGACGTCTTCCACGCCGCCGACGACGTCCGCGAGCTGCGCGCGGGGGGCCGCGCGCGCCCGGCGGGGCCCGAGGAGTCGCTGCCGGTCGGCGACGCCTGGACGTCCGGCCTGGTCGACGACCTCGTGGCGCGCTGCACGGCGGGCGCCGTCGTCGTGGGCGTCGACGACGGCGCGGTCCGGGTGCGCGCGCCGCGCTGAGCGGCACGACAGCATCGCGGGCTCAGGCCGCGGCTCAGGTCTGGTCGGGCCGCCCCCGGCGCGGTCGTCGTGGCGGGACCGGCTTCACGGCCTCGACGTCGTCGGCGGCGACGGCCACCTCCGGCAGGCCGGGGGAGCGGTCGGGACGGACGCGCAGGCCGGCGGGCCCGTCGGCCGTGAGGATCCCCACGACGTCCGCCCACCGGGCCCCGTGCTCGGCCGCCTCGGCGGGGGACAGGCGCCGCCGCACGACGACACGCGTCCCGGCAGGGACACCGGCCCAGGCGGGTGGTACGGCAGGTGGGACGGCTGACGGCGAAGGCACCACGTCAGCGATACTAGAGTGGGCCGCGCGGGCCGAGCGCCCGCGCCGGTCAGCACCGGAGAAGCACCATCGATGAAGCATCGAGACCCGCAGCCCGCTCGCCGGGCCGCGCCCTCGTCACCTGGAAGGTAGCCCGCAGTGACCTACGTGATCGCTCAGCCGTGCGTCGACGTCAAGGACAAGGCGTGCATCGAGGAGTGTCCCGTGGACTGCATCTACGAGGGCTCGCGCTCCCTGTACATCCACCCGGACGAGTGCGTGGACTGCGGCGCCTGCGAGCCGGTGTGCCCGGTCGAGGCCATCTACTACGAGGACGACGTCCCCGAGCAGTGGAAGGACTACTACCGCGCCAACGTCGAGTTCTTCGACGACCTCGGCTCGCCCGGCGGTGCCGCGAAGATGGGGCTCATCGAGAAGGACGACCCCATGATCGCCGGCCTGCCGCCCCAGGCCTGATGGGGTTCGCCGACCTCAGCGGACTGCCCTACCCCTGGGACACGCTCGAGGACGTGCGGGCGACCGCCCGTGCGTACCCCGGCGGCGTCGTGGACCTGTCGATCGGCACGCCGGTCGACCCGACCCCGCAGGTCGTGCGCGACGCGCTCGCCGCGGCGTCCGACGCCCACGGCTACCCGCTGACGCACGGCACGCCAACGCTCCGTGAGGCGGTGACCGACTGGTTCGCCCGCCGGCGCGGGGTCCCCGGTCTCGACCCGGACGCCGTGCTGCCCACCGTCGGCTCCAAGGAGCTCGTCGGCCTGCTGCCGTCGCTGCTGCGCCTGGGCCCGGGCGACGTCGTCGTGCACCCGGCGGTCGCGTACCCCACCTACGACGTCGGGGCGCGGCTGGCCGGTGCGTCGCCGCTGGCCACGGACGACGTCGACGCCTGGGCGGGGCGCCGCGACGTGCGCCTGGTGTGGGTCAACTCGCCCGGCAACCCGACCGGCGAGGTCGCCGACGTCGCGCACCTGCGGCGCGTGGTGGAGGCGGCGCGGGAGATCGGCGCCGTCGTCGTGGGCGACGAGTGCTACGCCGAGCTGCCGTGGGCGGACGCCTGGGTCGGCGACGACGGCGTCTCGCGGGTGCCGAGCCTGCTCGACCCGCGCGTCACCGGAGGCAGCACCGAGGGGCTGCTCGCGGCGTACTCGCTGTCGAAGCAGTCCAACGTGGCCGGGTACCGTGCCGCGTTCGTGGCGGGCGACCCCACCCTCGTGTCCGGTCTCCTGGCCACCCGCAAGCACCTCGGGATGATCGTCCCCGCGCCGGTCCAGGCGGCGATGACCGCCGCGCTGGGCGACGACGCGCACGTCGCGGCCCAGCGCGAGGTCTACCGCGGCCGTCGCGCCGCGCTGCTCGGAGCGCTCGGGACGGCGGGCTTCGTCGTGGACGGTTCCGAGGCCGGCCTCTACCTGTGGGCGCGCCCGGCGGACGGGACTCCGCTCGCGGGCGCGACGTCGCGCGACCTCGCGGCGTGGTTCGCACGCCGCGGCATCCTGGTGGGGCCGGGGGAGTTCTACGGCGACGCGGGGCGGTCGCACGTCCGCGTCGCGCTCACCGCACCCGACGATCTTGTGGCCGAGGGTGTGACGCGCATCACCACTGCGTGACGAGCGGGATGGCTGCGGCTGGGCAGGGGATTGGATCACCTTGGTGTTGGGGGGTAGGTTCGACCGCAGGCCGAGGTAGCCCTGGAGGATGCCACGGCCGGCGTGCCCCGGGCCGCCCCCGTCCCTGAGTCACGAGTCACGCGCCCACCGGTCCCGTCGTCGGGAGTCGGCAGGCCCGTCACGGAAGGAAGACATGACGTCCACCACGCCTGCCGCAGGCACCACGGGCGACTCCGCCTCGGTCGAGCTCGTCGTCGACGGTACCGCTCGCCAGCTGCCCGTCGTCCCGGCCACGGAGGGCAACGACGGCATCGTCGTGTCGTCCCTGCTGAAGGACACCGGGCTCGTCACGGTCGACCCCGGGTTCACGAACACCGCGTCGTGCCAGTCGGAGATCACGTACATCGACGGCGAGCAGGGCATCCTGCGCTACCGCGGGTACCCCATCGAGCAGCTGGCCGACTCGTCCACCTTCCTCGAGGTGGCATACCTGCTGATCCACGGCGAGCTGCCCTCCCCGGCCGAGCTGTCGGCGTTCGAGGAGCGGGTCAACCGCCACACGCTGGTGCCGGAGGGCTTCCGCGCCTTTCTGTCGTCGTTCCCGCGCGGCGGCCACCCGATGTCGATCCTGGCCTCGGCGGTCAACGCGCTCGCGACGTACTACCCCGAGTCGCTGGACCCGCACGACCCGGAGGCGGTCGAGCTCGCCACGGTGCTGATCCTCGCCAAGATCCGCACCATCACGTCGTACCTGCACCGCGCCACGCGCGACGAGCCGCTGATGTACCCGGACTACGCCCGGGGCTACGTCGACGACTTCCTGCGCATGACGTTCTCGCGGCCGTACGAGCAGTGGGAGTCCGACCCGGTGCTCGTGTCCGCGATGGACAAGCTCCTCATCCTGCACGCGGACCACGAGCAGAACTGCTCCACGTCCACGGTGCGCATCGTCGGCTCGTCGAACGCGACGCTCTACGCGTCGGTCGCCGCCGGCATCAACGCGCTGTCGGGCCCGTCGCACGGCGGTGCCAACGAGGCGGTGCTCACGATGCTCGAGAGCATCCGCAGCGGCGACGACTCCGTCGAGACCTTCATGAAGAAGGTCAAGAACAAGGAGGCCGGCGTCCGGCTCATGGGCTTCGGCCACCGCGTCTACAAGAGCTACGACCCGCGCGCCGCGATCGTCAAGAAGCACGCCGACGCGGTGCTGGGCCAGCTCGGTGCCAAGGACGAGCTGCTCGACATCGCCCGCGGGCTCGAGGAGATCGCGCTGCACGACGACTACTTCGTCGAGCGCAAGCTCTACCCGAACGTGGACTTCTACACCGGGCTCATCTACAAGGCCATGGGCTTCTCGCCGGCCATGTTCACGCCGCTGTTCGCGCTGGGCCGCATGCCCGGCTGGATCGCCCAGTGGCGCGAGATGATGAACGACCCGCAGACCAAGATCGGCCGCCCGCGGCAGGTCTACACCGGTCCGACCGAGCGCGACTACGTGGCGCTCGAGCAGCGCTGAGGCTCGCGCCTCCAGGACGGGTACCGCACCGCCGCCGGCCGTCGGCCCGCGACCAGGACGATCACGGCAGGACGATCGTCACCTGGCCGTCGGGCCGGCGGTCGGCGTCGTCGTCCACGACGGACCACGTGCCGTCCTCGCGGGTCCACACCCGTGCGCCGGCCCGTACCTCCTGCGCCCCGGAGACGGACGCCGTCGCGACCGCCCAGTGCGCGACGGCCCACGTGGCGAGCTCGCCGTCGAGCGGCACCGCGGTCGCGTCCACGACGACGGCGTTCACGTCCTCGTCGGACGTGTCGGCACGCAGGGCGTCGGCGGGCAGCCCGAGGTCGCGCGCGCCGCGCTCGGCGAGCAGGTCCCGGGCGGCGGCGCCGGACGGCGCCTCGTCCTCCTCGGTGGGCGGCAGGTCGCAGGTGATCGCCCCGGGGGAGTGGCCGGTGAGCGCGGACGCCCAGGCCCGCGACCGGGTCTCGTGCTGCGCGTACGCGTCGGGGAACCCGGAGCGCTGCACCGCCTGGGCGGCGACCGTGACCTCGAGGTCCTCGTAGCCGTCGACCTTGACGAGGCCGTCGTAGAACTTCCCGGTCGAGTAGACCGGGTCCATGATCTCGTCCACCGTGCCCCACCCCTGGGAGGGGCGCTGCTGGAAGAGGCCCACCGAGTCGCGGTCGCCGTAGTCGATGTTGATCAGCCGGGACTCCTGCAGCGCCGTCGCCAGCCCGATCGTGGCCGCCCGGCCCGGCAGCCCGCGCTGCACGGACGTCCCGACGATCAGGGCGGCGTTGTCCGCCTGGATCGGCGTGAGGTACCACGACGTCCCGTCCAGCTCGGCCGCGCACCGCTGCACCGAGGGCGTGTCGACCCGGTTGAGGAACCAGACGACGCCGGCCGTCGCCCCGGCGCCGGCGACGAGGACCACGGCGAGGGCTGCGCCGGCAGCCCCCCGTCGGCCTCTCCGCCGGCCCGGTCGGCCGGACACCTCAGTTGGCGTGCAGCGCGGCGTTGAGCTCGATGCCCACGCCGCCCCGCTCCAGCACCTCGACCGCGCCGGTGCGCGAGTTGCGGCGGAACAGCAGGTTGTCGCGACCGGCGAGGTCGCGGGCCTTGACCACCAGCGGGTCGCCGTCGGCGCCCATCTCGCCGAGCACGGTGACCTTGGTGCCCGCGGTGAGGTAGAGGCCGGCCTCGACCACGCAGTCGTCGCCGAGCGGGATGCCGAGGCCGGCGTTGGCGCCGAGCAGCGACCGCTCGCCCACGCTGATGACCTCCTTGCCGCCGCCCGACAGGGTGCCCATGATCGACGCGCCGCCGCCGACGTCGGAGCCGTCCCCCACGACGACCCCGGCGGAGATGCGGCCCTCGACCATGGAGGCGCCGAGCGTGCCGGCGTTGAAGTTGACGAAGCCCTCGTGCATGACCGTGGTGCCCGACGCGAGGTGCGCGCCGAGGCGCACGCGGTCGGCGTCGGCGACCCGCACGCCGGCGGGCACGACGTAGTCGACCATGCGGGGGAACTTGTCGATCCCGTACACCGTGACGGCGCGGCCGGTGTCGGCGCGCAGGCGCAGGCGCGTGGCCTCGAAGCCCTCGACCGCGCACGGGCCGTGGGACGTCCACACCACGTTGGTCAGGACGCCGAAGAGGCCGTCCAGGTTGAGGCCGTGGGGCTGGACCAGGCGGTGGGAGAGCAGGTGCAGGCGCAGGTACGCGTCCTGGGTGTCCTGGGGGGCGGCGTCGAGGTCGATCACGGTGCGCACGACGACGACGTCCACGCGGCGCGCGTCGTCCCGCTCGGTGAGGGCGTCGAGCTCGGCCGGGATGTCGACGTCGGTCTCCGGCGGCGCGCCCAGCACGGGCGCGGGGTACCAGACGTCGAGCGTGGTGCCGTCGTCGGCGACCGTGGCGAGACCGAGGCCCCAGGCGGGGCGGGAGGAGGCAGGCGTCGTCATGCGACCCAGCGTAGTCGGCGCGTCTGCCACGATGGTGCGCGTGACCACGGACAGCACACCCCCTTCTCGCGACCCCCAGCTCGGCGCCCGCGCGGATGCCCGCCTGGACGCCCTCCTCGACCCGGAGACGGTCGCGACGTCGGACCTCGTGGACCTCCTGGCCGCGATCTGCGACGTCCCGTCGGTCTCGGGGGACGAGGCCGCGCTCGCGGACGCCGTCGAGCGGGTGCTGCGCGCCCAGCCCCACCTCGACGTGCTGCGCGACGGCGACGCCCTCGTCGCCCGCACCCGCCTCGGCCGCGCCCGGCGGGTGGTGCTCGCCGGCCACCTGGACACCGTGCCGCTGACCGACCCGCCGAACCTCCCGACGCGCCTCCAGGCGGCCGCGGACGGGACCGTCGAGATGTGGGGCCGTGGCACCGTGGACATGAAGGGCGGCGTGGCGATCATGCTCGCGCTCGCCGTCGAGCTGGGCCGCCCGGGCAGGGAGCCCGCCCACGACGTCACGTACGTCTTCTACGACCACGAGGAGGTCGAGGCGTCGCTCAGCGGGCTGGGCCGGCTGGTGCGGAACCACCCGGAGGCGCTCGCGGGGGACGTCGCGATCCTGGGCGAGTCGAGCAACAACGGCATCGAGGGCGGCTGCAACGGGACGCTGCGCGTCGAGGTCCGCACCCACGGCGTCGCCGCGCACTCGGCGCGCGCCTGGGCCGGGGTGAACGCGATCCACGCGGCGGCGCCGGTGCTCGACCGGCTCGCCGCCTACGAGGCGCGCGAGGTCGAGGTGGACGGGCTGGTGTACCGCGAGAGCCTGGGCGCCGTCGGCATCCGCGGCGGCATCGCGGGCAACGTGGTGCCGGACGCCTGCACCGTCACGGTGAACTACCGCTTCGCCCCGTCGCAGGGCGTCGCCGAGGCGGAGGCGCACGTGCGCGAGCTCTTCGAGGGCTTCGAGGTGGTCGTCACGGACGCCGCCCCCGGCGCCCGGCCGGGCCTCGACGACCCGCTCGTGGCGGACTTCGCCGCGGCCGTGCAGGCCGCGACCGGCACCGCGCCGACGCCCAAGTACGGCTGGACCGACGTCGCACGGTTCGCCGAGCTCGGCATCCCCGCCGTGAACTTCGGCCCGGGGGACCCGGTGCTGGCGCACAAGGACGACGAGCGCCTGCCCGTGGCCCGGCTCGCGGTGGGTCGCGACGCCCTGCGCGGCTGGCTGCTCGGCGGGCCCGCGGGTGGCGTGGATAGTCTCGAGCCATGACGCGAGCGACGACCTCTCCCAGCGCCCACGGACCCGGCCGCGGACCCGAGCGCGGCGACGACGGGGTCCCCGAGACGGGCAAGGGCTACCGCAAGGGGCCCGTGCTGCTGCGGGGCAAGGAGATCCCGGCCCAGACCACCGACCAGAGGCTCCTCTCCGGCGGCGGCGACTCCGACTGGGTGCACTCCGACCCGTGGCGCGTGATGCGGATCCAGTCGGAGTTCGTCGAGGGCTTCGGCGCCCTCGCCGAGGTGGGCCCCGCGGTGTCGGTGTTCGGGTCGGCCCGGACGTCCCCCGACCACCCCGACCACGCGCTCGCCGTCGAGGTCGGGCGGCTGCTCGCCGAGGCCGGCTACGCGGTGATGACCGGCGGCGGCCCGGGGATCATGGCGGCGGCCAACGAGGGGGCGCACCACGCGGGCGGCACGTCCATCGGGCTCGGCATCGAGCTGCCCTTCGAGCAAGGCATGAACGAGTTCGTGAACCTGGGCGTGAACTTCCGCTACTTCTTCGCCCGCAAGACGATGTTCGTCAAGTACGCGCAGGGCTTCATCGTGCTGCCGGGCGGCTTCGGCACCTTCGACGAGCTGTTCGAGGCCCTCACGCTCGTGCAGACCCACAAGGTGACCGAGTTCCCGATCGTGCTGGTCGGCTCCGACTACTGGGGCGGGCTGCTGGAGTGGCTGCGCTCCGCCGTGGCGGACCGCGGGATGATCGGCCGCGCCGACCTCGACCTGCTGCACCTCACGGACTCGCCGGAGGAGGCCGTGCGGTACGTGATCGAGCGCGGGCGGGCCCTCGCCGCCTCGGAGCGCGAGGCGTTGGACGAGCTCGCCGAGGACCAGCGGGACGCGGCCGACGACGCGGGCGACGCGGCCGACGCCTCGTGACGCCCGACGCCCCGCCCCCGGCCGGCGTCCCGGCGGCGGGGACCCCGCTGGTGCTGCGCGGGCGCGAGGTCGGCCGCGGCCCCGACGGGGTGCTGCGGCCCGTGGTGATGGCGATCGTCAACCGCACCACGGACTCCTTCTACGCCCCGGCCCGGCGGCCCGACGACGGCGCCGCGCTCGACGCGGCGCACCAGGCCTGGGCGGACGGCGCGCAGATCCTCGACGTCGGCGGGGTGCGCGCCGGCGTCGGCCCGGACGTCGACGAGGCGGAGGAGATCGGCCGGGTGGCCCCGTTCGTCGCGCGGGTGCGCGAGGAGCTGCCCGACCTGCTCGTGTCGGTCGACACGTGGCGCTCCGGCGTCGCCCGCGAGGTCGTCGCCGCCGGGGCGGACCTCGTCAACGACACCTGGGCGGGGCACGACCCCGCGCTCGTGGAGGTGGCCGGCGCGGCGGGGGTCGGGGTGGTGTGCTCCCACACCGGCGGGGCGGTGCCGCGCACCGACCCGTACCGCGTCGAGTACCCGCCCGTCGACCACCCGCCCGTCGACCAGGCCCGGCCCGGGGAGGCCGCCGACCCGCGCGACGGCGTCCTGGACGACGTCGTCGCGACCCTGCGCGCGGCCGCCGCGCGGGCCGTCGCCTGCGGCGTCCCGTCGCGGTCGGTGCTCGTGGACCCCACGCACGACTTCGGCAAGAACACCTGGCAGTCGCTGCACCTCCTGCGCCGCACCGCCGCGCTCGCGGGGCTCGGGTACCCGCTGCTCATGGCGCTCAGCCGCAAGGACTTCGTCGGGGAGACGCTGGGGCTGGCCCCCGACGACCGGCTGGAGGGCACCCTCGCGGCCACCGCGCTCGCGGCCTGGCAGGGCGCGACCGTCTTCCGCGCCCACGACGTCGTCGCCACCCGGCGCGTGCTCGACCTGGTCGCCGCCGTCCGCGACGAGGCCCCGCCGGCGGCGGCGCTGCGCGGCCTCGCCTGAGGCCGCCTGACCTGGCAGGGCCGGGCCGGGTCTCGCCAGTCGACCTCTGACGTCCGGGGTGTGGAAGTCAGGGGTGGGTTCTGACCTAGAATGGTGGGGCGCGCCTCGTCTCGCCCCCGCCGACCGGCGGGCCGCGGGCAGGGGGCAGGCCGAGGAACCGGACAACGGAATGGAGAGCCACAGATGGCTGCGATGAAGCCGCGGACGGGCGACGGGCCGCTGGAGGTCACCAAGGAAGGACGCGGCATCGTCATGCGGGTCCCGCTCGAGGGTGGCGGCCGTCTGGTCGTGGAGCTGAACGCCACCGAGGCGACCGAGCTGGGTGAGGCACTCCAGGCCGTCGTCGCGTGACGACGGCGCGGTAGGAGCAGGACGGCGGGCGCCGGGCGACGAGGTAGCCC
>NZ_JBHXAW010000052.1:0-19671 GCF_042726645.1 Isoptericola sp. NPDC060257 | reverse complement strand
CAGCGCACGGCGGCCCCCGACCTCGAGGCGTTCGGCGCCACGGCCCGCGAGGCCCGCGACAGCGCCGAGCACCCGCGCTCGACCCCGATCGCGGTCCTGTTCGACGTCACCGGCTCGATGGGGCAGGTCCCCATGACCCTCCAGCGGCGGCTGCCCGACCTGCTCGGCCTCCTCACGCGCGGCGGGTACGCACAGGACCCGCAGATCCTCGTTGGCGCGATCGGGGACGACGTGTTCGACGCCGTGCCCCTCCAGGTCGGGCAGTTCGAGTCGGACAACCGCATCGACGCCCAGCTCCGGGACATCTACCTCGAGCGCGGGGGCGGCGGCGACGGCAAGGAGGGCTACGCCCTGGCCGCCCACTTCCTCGCGACGCGGGCGCGGCTGGACTCGCTCGAGAGGCGCGGCCGCAAGGGCTACTGCTTCCTCATCGGGGACGAGGCCAACAAGGACCGGCTCTTCGCGAGCTCGATCAGGAAGTTCGTCGGCGACCGGGCGTTCCGCGACCTCGACGTGCGCGAGGTGTACCGCCGGCTGGAGGAGAAGTTCCACGTCTACTTCGTGGTCCCGAACCTCACCGCCTACTACGACGCCCCCTGGCTCGAGGAGCACTGGCGCGACCTCCTCGGCGAGCGGTTCCTCAAGCTCGACGACCCCGACGCGGTGTGCGACCTCATCGCGCTGACGGTCGGCATGATGGAGGACGCCATCACCCTCGAGGAGGGCCTGGCCGACCTGGGCACGATCGGGTCGACCGGCGCCGCCGCGGTCGGCAAGGCCCTGGCCGGCCTCGCCACGACCGGCCGCGACGCCGCCACCGGCGGCCTCCTTCCCGCCGACCTCTAGGAAGGACCCCATGATGCTGACCACCGCACCACGGCAGGCCATCGTCGTCGTGGGACTCGGGTACGGCGACGAGTCGAAGGGCGCGACGGTCGACCACCTCGCGGCCGGCGTGCCCGACGCCGTCGCCGTGGTGCGGTGGTCCGGCGGCGGCCAGGCCGCCCACAACGTCCGGCACGGCGCCCGGCACCACACGTTCCGGCAGTTCGGGTCGGGCAGCTTCCTGGACCTGCGCACCGTGCTGCGCGCGCCGATGCTCGTCGACCCGGTGCTGCTCGCGGCCGAGGCGCACGCGCTCGAGGGTCAGGGCGTCCACGACCCCCTCGGCCTGGTCGTCGCCGACGCCCGGTGCCTCGTCACGACGCCGGTCCACGCGGCCATGAACCGGGCGCGGGAGCTCGCGCGCGGCTCTGGCCGGCACGGCTCGACGGGCCTCGGCATCGGCGAGACCGTGGCCTACGACCTCGCCGTGCGCGCCCGCGCGCGGGCCGGCGACGCCGTCGGGAACTTCATCGCCCCGGCCGCCGCCCCGCCCGGCCCCGCCCCGACGCTCGCGACCCTGCGCGACCGGCGTCGCACGGTCGCCGCGCTCGACGCGCTCGCCCGGTACGCCGCTCCCCTGCTCGAGTCGGTCGACGACGGCGACGTGGCGCACCCGTCCGTGTCGGAGATGGCGTCGCTGCTGTGCGCGATCGCCGCCGACGTCGAGATCGCCGACGGCGTCGACCGCCGGCTCGCGGACGCGCTCGGCGCGGGCACGGTGATCTTCGAGGGCAGCCAGGGCCTGCTCCTCGACGAGTGCCACGGCTTCCACCCGCACACCACCTGGTCGACGGTGACGCCCCGCCACCTGGTCCGCGAGCTCGAGGCCGCCGGACACCGCCCGTTCGTGCTCGGGCTGACCCGGACCTACTCGACGCGGCACGGCGCGGGCCCCATGCCGACCGAGGACGCCGGCCTGGTCCTGCCCGAGCCGGACAACCGGGAGGGCCGCTACCAGGGCGGGTGGCGCACGGGGCACCTCGACCTGCCCGCCCTGCGCTACGCCTCGCGGGTCGCGGGGCGCGTCGACGGGGTCGCCGTCAGCCATCTCGACGCGATCGCCGCCGCCGCGGCCGCGGGGACCCCGCTCCGGGTCGCCGGCTCGTGGGACGGGGACCGGCAGCCGCTCGCGTTCGCCGCGCACCCGGACCTCGCCCACGCCGAGCGGCTCACCGCGGCGGCGGCGTGCGCCCTCCCCGACCTCGCCCCGCTGCCCGACGACCCCGCCGCCGTCCTCCGGCTCGTCGAGGAGGCCGTCGGGGCCCCCGTCGTCCTGACGGCGGACGGCCCGCGCCGCACCGACCGCTCGCCGCGTGTCGGGGACGGGCCCGCGAGCAGGGCAGCATGATCCGCATGACCCCGCCCGACATCTTCAGCGTCGTCTCCGTCGACGTGGTCGCCCTGACCTACGACCGGGCCGCCCGACGCGTCCTGTTCGCCGCCCCCGAGCGCCCGCAGGACCCGTACCGCGGCGAGATCGCCCTCCCGGGGGTCGTCGTGCACAGCGGGGAGCGCCTTGCGGACGCCGCGGCCCGGGCCCTCGACAAGGTGGCCGTGCCGTCGGCGCCGGGGGCGCTCGGCCAGCTGCGGACGTTCGACGAGCCGACCCGCGACCCTCGCGGACCGTCCCTGTCCGTCGCCATGTGGGCGGCCTACTCCCCCTTCGACGCGCCCGCGCCCGGGGGGCCGTGGTTCCCGGTCGACGACGCCCCGCACCTCGCGTTCGACCACGACCAGATCCTGGCGACGAGCCGCGAGCTCGTCGCCGGAATGCTCTGGCGCGACCTGGGCCTCACGCGCGCGCTGACGGGGCCCGAGCTCACCGCCACCGACGCCGTCGCGATCACGGAGCAGCTCACGGGCCGCGTGCACCGTGGCAACCTGAACCGCGACCTGGCGCGGCTCCCCGGCCTCGTGGAGGCCGGCCTGGCGCACGGTGGGCGCGGGCGCCCGGCGAAGGTCTGGCGCTGGACCTGACGGCACCAGCACCGTCCGAGCCCCTTCCCAGGCAACGCTCAGACCCCGGTCGCACACTGAGGACATGAGCGCACCCGAGGCACGCCTCGTCGTCGTGGACGACGAGCCCAACATCCGCGAGCTGCTGTCCACGTCCCTGCGTTTCGCCGGGTTCGAGGTCCACGCCGCCGGTGACGGGAACGGGGCGCTGCAGCTCGTCCGCGACGTCGAGCCCGACCTCGTCGTGCTCGACGTGATGCTGCCCGACATGGACGGCTTCACCGTGACCCGCCGCATGCGCTCCACCGGCCGGCACACCCCCGTGCTGTTCCTCACCGCCCGCGACGACACGCAGGACAAGGTGCAGGGGCTCACCGTCGGCGGGGACGACTACGTGACGAAGCCGTTCAGCCTGGAGGAGGTCGTGGCGCGCATCCGCGCGGTGCTCCGTCGCACGCACGCGGGCGAGCCCGAGGACGACGCCGTCCTGCGCGTCGGCGACCTGGAGCTCGACGAGGACTCGCACGAGGTCCGCCGCGCCGGCGTCGAGATCGACCTGTCCCCCACCGAGTTCAAGCTGCTGCGCTACCTCATGCTCAACGCCGGCCGCGTGCTCTCCAAGGCGCAGATCCTCGACCACGTGTGGCAGTACGACTGGGGCGGCGACGCGAACATCGTCGAGTCCTACATCTCCTACCTGCGCCGCAAGATCGACAACCTCACCGTCACCGGCCCCGACGGCGACGACCTCACGCTGCCGCCGCTGATCCACACCAAGCGCGGCGTCGGCTACCTGCTGCGGGCGCCCCAGGCGCCGCGATGAGCGCGCCCACGCCGGGCGCACCGGGGACGACGGACGCGCCCACCCCGCCGGTGACCGGCACGACGGCGGACGGCCGCGCCCTGCCCGCCGACCCGCGGTCCGCGACCGACCCGCCGGCCGCGACGCCGTCCGGCCGGACCGGACGCTGGACGTGGCTGGAGCGGCTGCCGCTGCTCACCCGCCTCGTCGTGATCACGGTGCTCGTGCTGGCCGCCGGCCTCGTCCTCGCGGCGGTCGTGACGCGCACCGTCGTCTCGACGTACCTGGTCGACCAGGTGGACCAGCAGCTGCGGCAGTCCGCCCAGGGGGTCGCGAACCTCACCCTGCGGCAGTCGGAGTCCCCCACCTCCGGCCCGCCCACCGACTACGTCGTGATCTTCCGGGACGCGACCGGCGAGGTCAGCAGCGACCCGATCGGCTGGACCCCCAACATCGAGAAGTACGGCACCCCGGACATCCCGGTCGAGACGTACAGCGAGGTCCACGACCGGCACGGCGATCCGTTCACCGTCGAGGGGTCGGGGGGCACGACGCCGACGCAGTGGCGGGTCGCGTCCCTCGCCGACTCGACGAACCAGGTGATCGCGTACGTCGCCTACCCCCTGGCGAACGTGCAGCACACGGTCGCCTACCTCACGCGCTCGCTGCTGTTCTCGGCGCTCGGCATCGTCATCCTCGGCGGGGCGATCTCCTTCCTGCTGGTGCACCGGTCGCTGCGGCCGCTGCGCCGGATCGAGGCGACGGCGGCGGAGATCGCCGCGGGCGACCTGTCGCAGCGCGTCCCCGAGCGCCCGACGTCGACCGAGGTGGGCTCGCTCTCTGCGTCGCTGAACACGATGCTGGCGCAGATCGAGCGCGCGTTCTCCGCCCAGGAGGAGTCGGAACGCCGCATGCGCCGGTTCGTCTCCGACGCGAGCCACGAGCTCCGCACGCCGCTGGCCACGGTCAAGGGCTACGGCGAGCTGTACCGGCTCGGCGCGCTCGACACGCCCGCCAAGGTGGACGACACCATGGGGCGCATCGAGGACTCGGCACGCCGCATGAGCACGCTGGTCAACGACCTCCTGGTGCTCGCCCGGCTCGACGAGGGCCGGCCGATGCGCCACGAGCCCGTGGACCTCGGAGCGATGGCCCGCGACGCGGCCCAGGACCTGCACGCCCTCGACCCGACGCGCGAGGTCGCGGTGACCGGGCTCGCCCCGGGCGCGCCCGCGCCGTCCGGCGTCGTCGTCACCGGCGACGGCGACCGGCTGCGCCAGGTGCTGACCAACCTCGTGGGGAACGTGGCGAGGCACACACCGGCCGGCTCCCCGGCCGAGCTGGCGGTGGGCCGGTCGCCGGACGGCGGCGCCGTCGTCGAGGTGCGCGACCACGGCCCGGGCATCACGCCGGAGCAGTCGAGCCGCGTGTTCGAGCGCTTCTACCGCGCCGACTCGTCGCGGAACCGGGAGTCCGGCGGCTCCGGCCTGGGGATGGCGATCGTCGCGGCGATCGTCGGCGCGCACCAGGGCCACGTGTCGGTGAGCGAGACGCCCGGCGGCGGGATGACGGTGCGAGTTCTTCTCCCGTCGGCGGACGGCTACGATGGCGCGTCGTCCTCCTCCGCCTGACCGGAAGGCTGACCAGCAGGCGTGGCCGGCACCCTGATCGCGGTGCGATGTCGCCCGTCGGTCGTAGTCTGACGAGGAGGAGGACAGTCCGAGTCCGACGACCGAAGGTCTGATTGCGATGGGCGTCATGAGCGCCGACGCGCCCCAGTGGTTCCTCTCCGCGTTCGTCCGCACCTGTCACGGTGCGGGAGCGACCGCCGACGACGCGGAGATCCGCTCTGTCGGGGAGGACCTCATCGACCGGTGGTCCGCCCCGGAGCGGCACTTCCACAACCTGCGCCACCTGGCCGACGTCCTGCACCGCGTGGACGAGCTGTCCCAGGAGACGCACGAGCCCGACCTGGTGCGCCTCGCGGCGTGGTACCACGGCGCGGTGTTCGACGCGACGCGCAAGGTCGCCCAGGCGAACCAGGGCGGCGAGCAGACCACGGTGAGCGCGAACCTCGCGCGCACGCAGCTCACCCAGCTCGGCCTGCCGGACGCCGCGGTGGAGCGCACCGCGCGGCTCGTCGACTCGATCGACCGCCACAAGCCGCTGCCTGACGACGTCGACTCGGCGGTGCTCAACGACGCCGACCTCGCGATGCTGGCGGCCGAGCCGCAGCGCTACAAGGCGTACATGGCGAACGTGCGGGCGGAGTACTCGCACATCCCGCTGCCCGACTACCTCGACGCCCGCGTCCGCGTGCTCACGAAGCTGCTGCAGCGCCCGTCGCTGTACTTCAGCCCGATGGGTGCGGCGTGGGAGGAGGCGGCCCGGCAGAACCTCGACGGCGAGCTGCACCGGCTGCTCAAGGAGCGGCGCCTGCTCGAGGAGAAGCCGGCCTCCTGACCCTGCCCCGGCCCGGTCCTCCACAGCCTGTGGACGACGGCGTCCGCGCGCGCCGCACGCTCCGTAACGTCGTCGTCGGCAACCCCCCAGGGGGCACGGCGACGAAGGAGGACACGTGCGGTACGAGGTCGACAGCGAGCGGGTCGCGCAGGCGAGCGCGGCGGTGAACGGTTCCGTGGCGGCGATCCGCTCCGAGGTGGGGGCGATGATGCGGCACCTGCAGGACCTGCAGTCCAGCTGGCACGGCGGCGCGGCGACCCAGTTCGCGGGCGTCATGGGTCAGTGGCAGGCCACGCAGACCCAGGTCGAGGCGGCGCTCGACGCCGTGACGGCGGCCCTGTCGTCGGCGTCGCGCACCTACGCGGACGCCGAGGCCCAGGCCACGCGGCTCTTCGCGGCCCGCTGAGACGGAGAGGGCGTCCCGCGTCGTGCGGGGCGCCCTCAGCCGCGTCCGGGCGTCACGGCGCGGTCCCCGCGCGCTGGGCCGCGAGCGACCACACCTGCTCCAGGGGCGCGAACCCGTCCTGGCCGTCGGCGTCGCGGAACACCTCGACCCAGCGCCCGATCGACGCCTGCCAGGCCACGTTGGCCGGGTCGTCGTCGAGCGCGGCGATCGCGGCGTCGAAGTCGTCGCAGTCGACGACGTGGAAGAGCCGCTCGCCCGAGCGCCAGATCGTCCACCCGTGGATGCCCACCCGGGCGAACGCGGCGTCGAGGTCGGCGGGGACGGCGGCGTGCTCGACGCGGTAGCCGTCGACGGCGCCCGGCCGCAGGACCGAGTGCAGGGCGACGATCATGCGCGGCCCCCAGGTTCACGGTGCACGACCCGGATCCTCCGGGCACCCACGACGCCGTGTCAACCGCCGGACGCACGACGGGCCCCCACCCCGCAGGGTGAGGGCCCGTCGTCGAACCGTCAGGCTCTGGCCGGACTCCGGATCAGAAGTCCATGCCGCCCATGCCACCGTCACCGGCGGGCGCGGCCGAGGCCGGCTCCGGCTTGTCGGCCACGACGGCCTCGGTGGTGAGGAACAGCGCGGCGATCGACGCGGCGTTCTGCAGCGCGGAGCGCGTGACCTTGACCGGGTCGTTGACGCCCGCGGCCAGCAGGTCCTCGTACACGCCGGTCGCGGCGTTGAGGCCCTCGCCGGCGGGGAGGTTCTTGACCTTCTCCGCCACGACGCCGCCCTCGAGGCCGGCGTTCACCGCGATCTGCTTGAGCGGGGCCGAGATCGACGCAGCGACGATCTGCGCACCGGTCGCCTCGTCGCCCTCGAGCTCCAGCTTCGGGAACGCGGCGGCACCGGCCTGGATCAGCGCGACGCCACCACCGGCGACGATGCCCTCCTCGACCGCGGCCTTGGCGTTGCGGACGGCGTCCTCGATGCGGTGCTTGCGCTCCTTGAGCTCCACCTCGGTGGCCGCGCCGGCCTTGATGACGGCCACGCCGCCGGCCAGCTTGGCGAGACGCTCCTGGAGCTTCTCGCGGTCGTAGTCCGAGTCCGACTTCTCGATCTCGGAGCGGATCTGGTTGACGCGGCCCGAGATGAGCTCGGCGTCGCCCGCACCCTCGACGATCGTGGTCTCGTCCTTGGTCACGACGACCTTGCGCGCCTGGCCCAGCAGGTCCAGGGTCGCGTTCTCCAGCTTGAGGCCCACCGTCTCGGTGATGACCTGGCCGCCGGTGAGGATCGCGATGTCCTGCAGCATGGCCTTGCGGCGGTCGCCGAAGCCCGGGGCCTTGACGGCGACGGACTTGAAGGTGCCGCGGATCTTGTTCAGCACGAGGGTGGCCAGGGCCTCGCCCTCGACGTCCTCGGCGATGATGAGCAGCGAGCGACCGGCCTTCATGACCTGGTCGAGCACCGGCAGCATGTCCTTGACGTTCGAGATCTTCGACTCGACGATCAGGACGTACGGGTCCTCGAGGACGGCCTCCTGGCGCTCCGGGTCCGTCTCGAAGTAGCGGGCGAGGAAGCCCTTGTCGAAGCGCATGCCCTCGGTGAGCTCGAGCTCGAGGCCGAACGTGTTCGACTCCTCGACCGTGATCACGCCCTCCTTGCCCACCTTGTCGAGGGCCTCGGCGATGAGCTCGCCGATGGAGGGGTCGCCGGCCGAGATGGCGGCCGTGGCGGCGATCTGGTCCTTGGTCTCGATCTCGACCGCGGCGTTGAGCAGCTGCTCGGTGACGGCCTCGACGGCCTTCTCGATGCCGCGCTTGACGGCGATCGGGTTGGCGCCGGCGGCGACGACGCGCAGGCCCTCGCGCACGAGCGCCTGGGCGAGCACGGTGGCGGTGGTGGTGCCGTCACCCGCGACGTCGTCCGTCTTCTTGGCGACCTCCTTGACGAGCTCCGCGCCGATCTTCTCGTACGGGTCGTCGAGCTCGATCTCCTTGGCGATGGAGACACCGTCGTTGGTGATCGTGGGGGCGCCCCACTTCTTGTCCAGGACGACGTTGCGGCCCTTGGGGCCGAGCGTGACCTTCACGGTGTCGGCGAGCTGGTTGAGCCCGCGCTCCATGCTCCGACGAGCTTCCTCGTCGAACGCGATGATCTTGGCCATGGGGACTGATCCTCCGCTGGTGGCTGAGATGGCCGGCCGGCGCCCGCGACGGACGACCCACCCCGCGGCGTTCAGGTCACGCGCACGCGGAGGGTCTCACCGAACGACCCGAATGCTTCACCCGCGGCCCAGGAGAACGCCGCCCCGGGAGGCGGCTGTCACTCACAGGCCGAGAGTGCTAAGCCATTATTGGCACTCTCGGGTGGCGAGTGCAAGACGTTCGCCGAGGGCGTGCCGCACCCGGGGACGACGAAGGCCGGCACCCGGGCGCGTCCCTGCGTCCTCGGTGCCGGCCTGTCGCGGTCGACGGCGGGTCGACGGCGTGGTCAGAGCGGGCGGACCTGCTCGGCCTGCGGACCCTTCTGTCCCTGGCCGACCTCGAACTCGACGCCCTGGCCCTCGTCCAGGGTGCGGTACCCGTCGGTCTGGATGGCGCTGTAGTGGACGAACAGGTCCTGCCCGCCCGCGGCCGGGGTGATGAACCCGAACCCCTTCTCCGCGTTGAACCACTTGACGGTGCCCTGGGCCATGTACCTCTCCTTGTGCTACTCGGCCGCAGGGCAGGCACCCCACGGTGAGGGGGAGCCTAGTAGCGGCGATCGCGGCAAGGGAAGCACCGATGTCCGGAATGTCGGCATCCGAGATTCCGGACGTGCGACGACGGTCAGCCCACGGGCGACTTGAGGACCACCCAGACGGCCTGCTCGCTGGCCGTGACGTCGTCGGACTCCTGCACGTTCGCCGGGTCGACGCCGAGCGCCTCGGCGACGGCGCTGGCCGTGTCCGCGCGGTCCGCGCCGTACAGGACGGTCGTCTCCTCGTAGACGCCCTTCAGCGTGTCCGGCGCGTCCGTGGCCGCGACGTCGACGAACCCGCCGTCGCTCGAGAGGACGCCCTGACCGGCCGCCGCCTGGCCCTGGCCCGCACCGTCGTTGTAGACGACGACCGACGCCTCGAGGTTCGCCGCCGCCGGGTCGCCGGGCAGCTCGGTGGCCGCCTCCGACTCGCCGTCCGTCGGCTCCTCCGAGGCGTCGCCACCCTCCTCGCCGTCGGCCGGCGGCTCCTCGGCGTCGGCGGAGGCGGAGGCCTCGGGCTCGGCGCCGGCTCCCGCGGTCTGCTCGGCGGCGGGAGGCGTCGCGGGGTCGCCGTCGTCCGACAGGAAGGAGACGATGCCGACCGCGAGCCCGCCGCACACGACGACGATCAGCAGGAACGGCCACACCGAGCTCCACCCGCTGCGCGGCTCACGATGCACACCGACCGGCGTGCCCTCGGGCCCGCGGACGTCGAACTCGTCGGGCGGGTAGGGGTAATGGCTCTTGCTCACGGCGGACAGGGTAGCCGTTCCGGGCGTCCGCCCGTCCAGACCGCTCCCAGTGAGCCCCTGGCCTGCCGGTCCGCCCGGGTCACGGGCGCGTCGTCAGCTCTGGCCGTCGGAGAGGCGCCGCGCGGAGCGGGCCCGCTGGCGCGTGGACCGCATCCGGCGCAGCCGCTTGACGAGCATGGGGTCGTGGGCGAGCGCCGCCGGCGAGTCGATGAGGGCGTTCAGCACCTGGTAGTAGCGCGTCGCCGACAGCCCGAACAGCTCGCGCACCGCCTGCTCCTTCGCCCCGGCGTACTTCCACCACTGCCGCTCGAAGGCGAGGATCTCGCGGTCGCGGTCGGAGAGGTCGCCGTCCGACGACGTCGCGGTCGATGCCGCGGACGACTCGGTCGCCGTCGTGCCCGACGCCTCCGGGTCCGGCTGGACCTCCTGGACCAGGATCTCGCTCATGGCGTCCCAGTATGGCGCGTCCGCGCGCCGGTCCCGACGACGTCGCCCCGCGCGCCGCGATCCCGCGACCTGTCAGGGCCACACGCATCTTCCCGTGCCCGTGGCCCTGACAGCTCGCCGGGCGGGTGCGCTAGCGTCGCGGCGTGGACACCCCGACGACGACCGGCCCCGGCACGACGACGCAGGAGCGGCCGCCGCTCGACCAGGTCATGGCGCCCGACTGGGCCGCCGCACTGGCCGACGTCGAGCCGCAGATCCACGCGATGGGCGACTTCCTGCGCGCCGAGGTCGCCGCGGGGCGCACGTACCTGCCCGAGGGGCCGGACATCTTCGCGGCGTTCTCCCGACCGCTCGCCGATGTGCGCGTGCTCGTCGTCGGGCAGGACCCGTACCCCACGCCCGGGCACCCCATGGGCCTGTCGTTCTCCGTGCAGCCGCAGGTGCGACCGGTGCCCAGGTCGCTGGTGAACATCTACACCGAGCTCGCCGAGGACGTCGGTGTGCCGACGCCGTCGAACGGCGACCTGCGCCCCTGGGCCGACCAGGGCGTCATGCTGCTCAACCGCGTGCTGACCGTGCGGCCCGGTACCCCGGCGTCGCACCGCGGCAAGGGGTGGGAGCAGGTCACGGAGGCCGCGATCAAGGCGCTCGTGGCCCGCGGCGGCCCGCTCGTCGCGATCCTGTGGGGGCGCGACGCCGCGTCGCTCAAGCCGTGGCTCGGCCACGTCCCGACGGTCGAGAGCGCGCACCCCAGCCCGCTGTCCGCGTACCGCGGCTTCTTCGGCTCCCGACCGTTCTCCCGCGTCAACGCGCTGCTCGAGGCGCAGGGCGGGACGCCGGTGGACTGGCGCCTCGCCTGACGCCGGTCCGACCGCGAGGGCCGGTCCGGCGTCGTCGCCCCGAGCGCCCACCGCCGCCCGAGGAGCACAATGGCGGACGTGACCACGCAGGACTCCACCCCGACCCCTGACGGCACGACCCCTGGCGCCGCCCCCACCTCCGTCCCCCCGTGGACGCGCTACGTCGCGATCGGCGACTCGTTCAGCGAGGGCCTGTGGGACCCGTACCCCTACGACGACGGCTCCCCCGCCCCGGGAGGAACGGAGTCGGCGGCGAAGCAGCGCGGCTGGGCGGACCGCCTCGCCGGCGCGCTGTCCACCCGCCGCACCACCGCCGGCGAGCCCGCCCTGGCGTACGCGAACCTCGCCATCCGCGGCCGGCTGCTGCGCCACATCCTGGACGAGCAGGTCGACGTCGCGCTGGCGATGCAGCCCGACCTGGTGTCGTTCGTCGGCGGAGGCAACGACATCCTGCGCCCGCAGGCCGACATCGACGTGCTCTCGGCCCGCCTGGAGCAGGGCGTGGCGGCGATCCGCGCGACGGGCGCCGACGTCCTCCTCGGCACGGGCTTCAAGGCGGGCGCCGGGCTGAGCTGGACCCGCGGCCGCGTGGGCCAGTACAACGCGAACATCTGGACCATCGCGCGCAAGCACGGGGCGCACGTGCTGGACCTGTGGGGCCTCGACCCCCTGTTCGACCTGCGCATGTGGGCCGACGACCGCATCCACCTCACCCCCGAGGGGCACCGCCGCGTCGCCGACGCCGCGCTCGTCGGCCTCGGCCAGGCGCCGGTCGACCCCGACTACGCCGTCGCGCTCGACCCCCTGCCGCCGCAGGCGTTCGTCGAGCGGGCCCGCGCCAACGCGCTGTGGGCGCGCACGCACGTCGTGCCCTGGGTGCAGCGCCGGATCAAGCACACGTCCAGCGGCGACGGCCGCGCGCCCAAGTGGGGCGCGCCCACGGCCTGGCCGCCCGCGGCGGACGAGTAGGGGTCGGGGCTCCGGCCGTGCGGTGACCCGCGGGACCCGGCCGCGTACGCCAGGTGGGCGTGCCGGGCTGGGGATGGTGGGAGTCGCTGTTCTCCGCCGCGGCGCTGATCTGCCTCGCGCTCGGGCCGATCGTCGTCGTCGAGTCGTCCCGCGAGCTGGCGCGGCGCCGCCGCCACCGACGCGCCGCGCGGACCGGATGACCTCGGGGCGTCGGCGCGCGTCGAGAGGGTGTGGAGCCGCCTGTCGGATTCGAACCGACGACCTTCCGTTTACAAGACGGGAGCTCTACCAGCTGAGCTAAGGCGGCGGGAGCGCGGCACAGCCTACCGGGACGGGGAGGCCGTGCCGCGCGGCGGTCAGCTGCCGGCGGCCGCGGTGACGGCCTGGCCCAGGGCGCCCTGGGTGCCCCAGTCGCCGAAGACCTCGCCGTCGACGAGGACGGTCGGCGTGCCGAACGAGCCCGACTGCGGGTTCTGCAGCGCCTCGTCGGAGGTCGCCTCCTGCGTCGCCGAGTGGACGTACTGGCCGAACGTCTGGCGGGCGGTGCCGTCCTCGATGGCGGTCGCGACGTCGGCCGACGCCCCCGCCTCCTCGGCGTACGACGCGAGCTGCTCGTCCGACAGCCCCTCGGTGTTCTCTGCGGGCTGGTTGGTGAACAGCGCCGCGTGGAACGCCGGGAACGCCTCGGGGGCCTTGTCGGCGACGTAGGCCGCGGCCGAGGCGGCGCGCGTCGAGTAGTCGGTGCCGGCGGACAGCCGGTCGAGGATCGACACGGGGTGGTAGACGACGGTCGCGTCGCCGCCCGCGACCATCTCGTCGATGTCGCCGGCGTTGGTCTGCTCGAACTGGCCGCACACGGGGCACATGTAGTCGAGGTAGACGTCGATGACGGGCGCGTCGTCGTTGGTCGTGCCGGCCGCGTCGTCCGCGCCGACAGGGATGCCGCCGTCGTCCTGCGCCGTCGAGGGCATCGTGACCTCCGCCAGGGGGACGTCCTCGACGTTGTTCTTCGCGCCCTGCTGCAGGATCATCCAGACCACGACACCGAGCGCGACGAGCGCGACGCCGAGCACGGACAGGGTGATGATCCGGTTGCGCCGGTCGCGCTGCTGCTCCTTCTCGCGCAGGGCGAGCGCCTCGGCGCGCGCCGCGTCACGGCGCTGCGCCTTCGTCATGTTCGGGTTCTTCGTCGACATCGTGTCCTCGAGGATCTCGGGAGGGCGGGGCGGCGCGGCAGCGCCGGACGGGGCGAAGCCTACCCGCGGCACCTGGACGTTCGCCGGGAATGTCCTGCCGGGCCGACCGACGACGAGCGCGAGGAGTCAGAGGAGATCGGGGGGCCCGCTGATGGGCCACCACTCGATCGTCGGGTCGGAGAGCACGGGTGCGACGAGGATCACCGTGAGCACCAGGCAGACGGCCACGAGGACGGCGGCGCCGACGCGGCCCGGGGCGATCTTCCCGAGGATGATGCGGCCGCCCTCGCGCGCGGTGCCGCCCGCCGGCCCGAACCACGTGGCCAGGAGCGCGACGACCATCACCCCCGCCAGGACGCCGTTGAACACGATGCCCTCGTTCATCCCGCCCTGGGAGCGCGCCTCCAGGTCGTCGCGGGGCAGCACGATGAGGTGGCCCGCGCCGAACAGCCACCAGCCGGCCAGCAGCGTCAGCAGCCCGGCGCACGCGCCGACCAGCACCGCGGGGATCGACCCGAGCACGCCGAGGAGCGCGTGCCAGGGGAACAGCAGCGTGCCGACGAACCCGTCGGAGCGGCGGACGCCCTTGTGCTCGCGCCGCGTGTGCAGCCGGTCGCCCGACGTCGCGACGGCGCGGCACACGAGGACGAGCGCGACGAGCGCGCCGAACCCGATGAGCGGGCGGGTGGCCGCGAGGGCGACGAGCGGCAGCGCGACGGCGACGGCCGTCCCGGTGCGCCGTCGGTGCACCGGACGCTCGTACGGGCCGGGGGGCTCGGGCGGCAGCTCCTCGACCAGCTGGTCGTAGCCCTTGTAGCGGACGTCGCCGACCGGGATGGCACGCGTGGCGCCGTCCTGCGCCTGCAGCCGGTCGCGCTCCAGGGCGGTCATCGTCTGCGTCGGGTCGTCGGCGTCGGCCGGCGTGGCGGGGGCGGACGTGGTCGGGCGGTCCGGCGCGACGGGCGGCGGGGGCGGCGGCGCGCCCGGCGCGCTGCCAGGGGCGAGGGGGACGGCACCGGTCGGGGGGTACGACGCCGGGGCCGCGGCGGCCGCGACGACCTGCGTCGGCAGCCCCACCCGCTGGGTCGCGGCCGCCTGCGACTCGGTGGACTGCGCGATGCGCTGCGTGGCGTCCGGCGAGGCCCAAGGGTCGGGCGCGCCGCCCAGGGCGTCGTCGAGGTCCCGGCGCAGGGCCCGCGCCACCTCGGTGGGCCCCCAGCGGAGCGCCGGGTCGGCCTGGAGCGCCCCCGCGAGCGCCCGCGCCGTGCGGGGCGGCACGCCGTGCAGGTCCGGCCTCCCCTCCCGGGAGCGGCGCAGCACCAGCTCGGTGGGACGGACGCCGAACGGCGAGCGGCCGGTGGCGGCGAACGACAGCAGGGCGGCCCAGCTCCACCAGTCGGTCTCCGCGACGGGCGCGCCGCCGTCGAGCAGCTCGGGCGCGATGTAGCCGGGGGTGCCCATGACGAACCCCGCGGACGTGGTCCGGGTGTCGCCGGGCCCCTGCGCGATGCCGAAGTCGATGAGCACCGGGCCCTGCGCGGTGATCATCACGTTCGAGGGCTTGAGGTCGCGGTGCACCACGCCCGCGTCGTGCACGGCCTCCAGGGCGGCGGCGAGCTGGTCGGCGAGGGAGAAGACGTCGGCGGCGTCGAGCGGGCCGCGCTCGTCCACCTCCTCCTCGAGGGTGACGCCGTCCACCAGCTCCGTCACGACGAACGCGTACGCGCCCTCCAGCTCGGCGTCGAGCACCTGCGCGACGGCGGGGTGCCGGAGCCGCTGCAGCGCCGCGGCCTCGCGCCGGAGCCGCTCGCGCCCGGCGGGGTCGGCGTCGACGTGCGCGTGCAGCACCTTGAGCGCCACGCGGCCGCCGCCGCCGTCGACCGCCTCGTAGACGGCGCCCATCGCGCCGCTCCCGAGCGGACGTACGACCGTGTACCCGCCGACCTCCGCACCCTCGGCGAGGCCGCCGTCCCGGGTCCGGGAGACGCGCGGCGGGTGGTCCGAGGACGTGCCGCCGCGCGCCGCGCCGTCCTGGTTGCTCCCGTGCTGCCCGCTGCCGTCTTCGCCGCCGTCGCGCGTGGCCGACGGCGGGCCGGGCACGGGGTTGCGCCCCGGGACCTGCATCGCGTCGACCTCACCCATGGGGCACACCGTATCGGGCCGGACCTCCCGGGGCGCGCCGTGCCGCGCGGGTCCGCGACAGGTCACCGCCGGGTCGTGCGCAGGTCGCGGGCAGGGCGGGAGCGCCCGTGCGCCCCGCTGCCGCCGGGGCGGTTCGGGAGACGTCGCGCCGCGCCGGGGCGAGCCCGCGGCCGCGTCGGTACCCTGTCCGGGGAGGACGTCGTCCTTTTCCGAAGCCCTCCGGAGTCTTTGATGGATTCCTGGCAGAACGCGTGGAGAGAGGTCCCTTGACAGGCAACGGTTCGTCAAGCAGCCATCGTCGGAAGGGCGACGGGTACGACCTCGTCGTCGTCGCCAACCGGCTCCCGGTCGACTTCACGGTCGACGCCGACGGCGAGGTGGACTGGCACCGCTCGCCCGGTGGGCTCGTCACGGCCCTCGAGCCGGTCATGCGGGAGGCGGACGGCGCGTGGGTCGGCTGGTCCGGCGCCCCCGACCTCGAGCACGAGCCCTTCGAGGCCGACGACATGCTGCTGGTGCCCGTCACGCTCAGCAGGGCGGAGATCGAGCGGTACTACGAGGGGTTCTCCAACGACACCCTCTGGCCGCTGTACCACGACGTCATCTCGCCCCCGACCTACCACCGGCAGTGGTGGGACGCCTACCGCCGCGTCAACCGCCGGTTCGCCGAGGCCGCGGCCGCGCAGGCGGCGGAGAACGCGGTCGTCTGGGTGCACGACTACCAGCTCCAGCTGGTGCCGAAGATGCTCCGCGAGCTGCGCCCCGACCTGCGCATCGGGTTCTTCGACCACATCCCGTTCCCCGCGGTGGAGCTGTTCCAGCAGCTGCCGTGGCGCACGCAGATCGTCGAGGGCCTGCTGGGCGCGGACCTCATCGGCTTCCAGCGCGGCGGCGACGCCTCGAACTTCGTGCGCTCGGTGCGGCGGCTCACGAAGCACACCACGCGCGGGCCGATCATCACGGTCGCGGAGGAGGACGGACGCCCCGCCCGGCACGTGCGCGCCGCCGCGTTCCCCATCTCGATCGACTCCCACCACTTCGACGCGCTCGCCCGCGAGCCCGAGGTGCAGGCCCGCGCGAAGGAGATCCGCGCCGACCTGGGCGACCCGAAGGTGATGATGCTGGGCGTCGACCGCCTGGACTACACCAAGGGCATCCGGCACCGCATCAAGGCGTACGGCGAGCTGCTGCAGGACGGCCGGCTCGACGTCGAGCACTGCACGCTGGTGCAGGTCGCGAGCCCGAGCCGCGAGAACGTCGGGGCCTACCAGGACCTGCGCGAGCACGTCGAGGGGCTCGTGGGCCGCATCAACGGCGAGTTCGGCGAGCTCGGGCACTCCGCGATCCACTACCTCCACCACTCCTACCCGCCCGACGAGATGGCCGCCCTGTACCTCGCAGCCGACGTCATGCTCGTCACGTCGTTGCGCGACGGCATGAACCTCGTGGCGAAGGAGTACATCGCGGCGCGCTCGGACGAGCAGGGGGTGCTGGTGCTGAGCGAGTTCACGGGCGCCGCCGACGAGCTGGCCCCCGGCCCGCTGCTGGTCAACCCGCACGACATCGACGGGATGAAGGACACCATCGTCGCGGCGGCGCACATGCCCGCGCGCGAGCAGCGGCGGCGGATGCGCCGGCTGCGCCGCAAGGTGATGGCCGACGACGTCGCGAAGTGGTCCGAGACGTTCCTCGGCGTGCTCACGGCCATGCCGGCCCGGTCGAGCCGCGGGTGAACGGGCCTCGGGTGTCCGGGCAGCAGGAGACCGGGCAGCAGGAGACCGGGCGGCGGGTGAGCGGGCCCGTGCCGGGCGGGGACGAGGCGGCCGTGGCCGCGGTGCTCGCGTTCGCCGGCCGGCCCGACCGGGCGACGCCGCGGGTCGCGCGGCTCGTCGCGCTCGACTTCGACGGGACGCTCGCGCCCCTCGTCGACGACCCCTCGGCCTCGACGATGACGCCCGCCGCGCGCGCGGCCGTGGACCGGCTCGCCGCGCTCGCGGCGCGGCAGGCGCCGCCCGGGGGCGACGAGCTGCGCCTCGCCCTCGTCTCGGGCCGCAACCTCACGGACCTCGCCGACCGGTCGGCGGCACCGGCGGGCACGTACCTGGTCGGGAGCCACGGCGCGGAGACCGGACGCGTCGCCGCCCACGGCGTCGACGCCGTGCCGCTGCGCCTCACCGAGGCGCAGGCCGACACCCTGGAGCGGCTGCGCGAGGGGTTGCAGGACGCCGTGGACGGGCGGCGCGGCGCGTGGGTGCAGGACAAACCGAGCGCCGCCGTCCTGCACACCCGGCTCAGCGGGCCGGACGACGCCCGCGCGGCCGCGGCCGACGCCGACGCGGTGGCCGCCCGGCTCGGCCTGCACGCGATGCACGGCAAGGACGTGGTCGAGATCGCCGTCGTCCCCACCTCCAAGGGAGTCGCCGTCGAGCGGCTGCGCGAGGAGCTGGAGGAGGGCGACGACCGGCTCCGCGGGCTCGTGCTGTACGCCGGCGACGACACCACCGACGAGGCGGCGTTCGAGGTGCTCGGGCCGGACGACCTCGGGGTCAAGGTGGGCGCCGGGCCGACGCTCGCGACCGAGCGCGTCGCCGACGCGGACGCCCTCGCCGCCCTCCTCGAGCGCCTCGCGGACGCGCTCGAGGGGTGACGGACAGCCCTTTCCGAGCGCCCGCGAGGCGCTGACCTGGGCTGTGTCAGAACTCACGCCCGGGGCATGTACGATCATCCCGGCGCACCGATCCGAGGCCGTCCGGCCGAGGCACGGGGCGCACGACAACAGAATGTGTCACCGCCGACACGCCAGCGTGAAAGCAACGGCACCCACCCACAACGGATCGTCCGGCACGTACCTGCCGGTGGAGGGATTGCAACCATGGCTACGGTCACCTTCGACCACGCGACGCGCATCTACCCGGGCACTGAGCGCCCCGCCGTCGACCAGCTCAACCTGCACGTCGAGGACGGCGAGTTCCTCGTCCTGGTCGGCCCCTCGGGCTGCGGCAAGTCCACCTCGCTGCGCATGCTCGCCGGCCTGGAGGACGTGAACGGCGGCAGCATCCTCATCGGCGACCGCGACGTCACGGACGTCCAGCCGAAGGACCGCGACATCGCGATGGTGTTCCAGAACTACGCGCTGTACCCGCACATGTCGGTGGCGGACAACATGGGCTTCGCGCTGAAGATCGCCGGCACCCCCAAGGCCGAGATCCGCCAGCGTGTCGAGGAGGCCGCCAAGATCCTCGACCTCACCGAGTACCTCGACCGCAAGCCCAAGGCGCTCTCCGGTGGTCAGCGCCAGCGTGTCGCCATGGGTCGCGCGATCGTGCGCCAGCCGCAGGTGTTCCTCATGGACGAGCCGCTGTCGAACCTCGACGCCAAGCTCCGCGTCCAGACCCGTACGCAGATCGCGTCGCTGCAGCGCCGCCTCGGCGTCACGACCGTCTACGTGACGCACGACCAGACCGAGGCGCTCACCATGGGCGACCGCATCGCGGTGCTCAAGGGCGGCCTCCTCCAGCAGGTCGGCACGCCGCGCGAGATGTACGACACCCCGGCCAACGTCTTCGTCGCGGGCTTCATCGGCTCGCCGGCGATGAACATCGCCACCTTCAAGGTCGACAACGGCATCGCGCACGTGGGTGCCGCACGGGTGCCGCTGGAGCGGTCGACCGTGGAGCAGCTCACCGACGCCGACGGCGGCAAGATCACCATCGGCTTCCGCCCCGAGGCGCTCGAGGTGGTCTCGGACGGCACCGACAACGCGATGCCCGTGGCCGTCAACCTCGTCGAGGAGCTCGGCTCGGACGCCTTCGTCTACGGCACGCTCGTCGGCCCCGCCGCAGAGGAGGCCGAGGTCCGCTCGGGCGCCGGCGACAACCAGGTGATCGTGCGCATCGACCCGCGCAACGTCCCCATGAAGGGCGACACGATCCACGTGACGATCAAGCCGGGCCAGTCGCACCTCTTCTCGGCCGCGACGGGCAACCGCCTCAACTGAGTCAGCGCACCGCCCGAGGGGCGGGTCCGGCTGCTGCCGGGCCCGCCCCTCGTCGCGTACCC
>NZ_JBHXAW010000051.1:0-20031 GCF_042726645.1 Isoptericola sp. NPDC060257 | reverse complement strand
GTGAAGCAGATGTGAGAACCGTTCTCAACCTCGTGGGTACTCCTCGTCGCGCACCCGCTCCCCTGCCGCGCTAGCGTGCGGGCCATGGCCGAGGGGACACCGCCCACCGACGACGCCGACCTCGCCACCCTGCGAGCGGCCGCAGCACAGGCCGCCGCCGAGGCGGCGGAGGCGAAGGCAGCGGCCGCCCAGGCGGCGCTCGAGGCGGCCGAGGCCGCCGCCGGACCTGCTCCCGACGCGAGTCCCACGGGCGCGACCGACACCGCGCCCGCGACCGACTCCGAACCGGCGGCGCCGCCGTCGTACGCCGACGAGGTGCGCGCGGGCTACGCCTCCGACGCCCCGACGCTGCCGCTCGGGGCCCTGCTGTCCGGCCCGCTGGGCGGCGACCCGGTGCCGGACGCGACGGTGCAGGTCGGCTTCCCGCTCGCGACGCTCAACCGTCACGGGCTGGTCGCGGGCGCCACGGGCACCGGAAAGACGAAGACCCTGCAGGGCATGGCGGAGGGCCTGTCGGCGCAGGGCGTCCCGGTGTTCCTCGCCGACGTCAAGGGCGACCTGTCCGGGCTGGCCGTCGAGGGGCCGGACAACCCGAAGGTCGCCGAGCGGGCGGCGAGCATCGGCCAGACCTGGGCGCCGACGTCGTACCCGGTGGAGTTCTACTCGCTCGGCGGCCTGGGCACGGGCGTGCCGATCCGGACGACCGTCACCGACTTCGGCCCGCTGCTGCTGAGCAAGGTGCTCGGCCTCAACGCGACGCAGTCCTCCAGCCTGGAGCTGATCTTCCACTGGGCCGACACGCAGCAGCTCGCGCTGCTCGACCTCAAGGACCTGCAGGCCACCATCGCCTACCTCACCTCCGACGAGGGCAAGCAGGAGCTCAAGGGCATCGGCGGCGTCTCGGCCGCCACCGCCGGCGTCATCCTGCGCGAGATCGTGGGACTGCAGGCGCAGGGCGGCGACGTGTTCTTCGGCGAGCCGGCGTTCGAGACCGCCGACCTGCTGCGCACGTCCGCGGACGGGCGCGGGCTGATCTCCGCCCTCGAGCTGCCCGGCGTGCAGGACCGCCCCGCGCTGTTCTCCACGTTCCTCATGTGGCTGCTGGCGGAGCTGTTCCAGGAGCTGCCCGAGGTGGGCGACCCGGACAAGCCGCGCCTCGTGTTCTTCTTCGACGAGGCGCACCTGCTGTTCACGGGCGCCTCGAAGGACTTCCTCCAGCAGGTCGTCCAGACGGTGCGGCTCATCCGCAGCAAGGGCGTCGGCGTCTTCTTCGTCACCCAGTCCCCCAAGGACGTGCCCGCCGACGTGCTCGCCCAGCTCGGCAACCGCGTGCAGCACGCGCTGCGCGCCTTCACGCCCGACGACGCGAAGGCCCTGCGGGCAGCGGCCCGCACCTTCCCCACCTCGCCGTACGACCTCGAGCGGCTGCTGCAGTCGCTCGGCACCGGCGAGGCCGTCGTCACCCTGCTCGACGAGAAGGGGGCCCCCACCCCGGTCGCCTGGACGCGCGTGCGCGCACCCCAGGCCTCGATGGACCCGGCGCCGCAGCAGGTCCTGGACGCGACCGTCGCGGCGTCGCCCGGGCAGGCGCGCTACGGCGCCGCCGTCGACCGCGAGTCCGCGTACGAGCTGCTGCAGGCCCGCGCCGCGCAGGACGCCGCCACCCGCGAGGCGACCGAGCGCGCCGCCGAGCTCGAGAAGGAGGCGGCGCAGGCGCGCAAGCGGGCGGAGGCCGACGCCCGGAAGGCGCAGAAGGCCCCGCGGTCGGGCTCGACGTCGCGCGGCAGCTCACGCAGCCCGATGGACGCCATCCTCACCAGCGTGGGCACGACCCTGGCCCGGGAGATCACCCGTACCGTCCTCGGCACCCGCCGCCGGCGCTGACGCTCCGGGAGGACCGTCAGTCGGCCGTCAGGGGCGCGGCGTGCCAGATGCGGTCGAGGTAGTCGCGCACGGAGCGGTCCGAGGAGAAGAAGCCCGAGCGCGCCACGTTGAGCACGGCCGAGCGGCTCCAGGCGTCCGGGTCCGCGTACGCGCGCTCCACCCGCTCCTGCGCGTCGAGGTAGGCCTGGTAGTCCGCGAGCACCATGAAGCGGTCCTCGGTGAGCAGGTTGGACACGATCGGCTCGAAGACCGAGGCGTCGCCGCCGGAGAACGTGCCGCGCGCGACCAGGTCCAGGGCCCGGCGCAGCGACGGGTTCTCCTCGTAGTACGTCGAGGGCCGGTAGCCGGCCTCGGCGACGGCGCTCGCCTCCGGCTCCGTCAGGCCGAACAGGAAGAAGTTCTCGTCGCCGACGAGCTTCCGGATCTCGACGTTCGCGCCGTCGTCGGTGCCGATGGTGAGCGCGCCGTTGAGCGCGAACTTCATGTTCCCGGTGCCGGACGCCTCCTTTCCGGCCAGCGAGATCTGCTCGGACAGGTCGGCCGCCGGGATCAGGGTCTCGGCGACGGTGACGTTGTAATTCGCCGGGAACGCGATGCGCAGCACCCGGGACACGTCGGGGTGGGCCGCGACCACGGCGCCCACGTGGTTGATGAGCGCGATGATCTCCTTCGCCATCACGTAGCCGGGGGCGGCCTTCGCGCCGAAGACGACGGTGCGCGGCGTGACGTCGCCGAGCTCCAGCTCCCCGGACGTGATGCGGTCGTAGAGCGTCACGACGTGCAGCAGCTTGAGCAGCTGGCGCTTGTACTCGTGCAGCCGCTTGACCATGACGTCGAGCATCGTGCCCGGGTCGATCGTGATGCCGTCGCGCGCCGCGAGGAAGGAGACCAGCCGGTCCTTGTTCGCGGCCTTGACCTCCCGGAACCGGCGGCGGAACTCGGCGTCGTCGGCGAAGGGCTCAAGCTCGCGCAGCCGGTCGAGGTCGGTGACCCAGCCGTCGCCGATCGCCTCCGTGACGAGCCCCGACAGCCCCGGGTTCGCCAGCTTCACGAACCGGCGCGGGGTGACGCCGTTGGTGACGTTCGTGAACTTCTCCGGCCAGAAGTCGGCGAAGTCGGCGAGCACCTTGTCGCGCAGCAGCTGCGAGTGCAGCTCGGCGACGCCGTTCACCTTCGACCCGCCGACCGTGGCGAGGAACGCCATCCGCACCGACCGCTCAGGGTGCTCCGCGATGATCGACATGCGCCGCACCAGCAGCTCGTTGCCGCCGGAGCGCTCGCGCACCTGGGAGAGGAACTCGTCGTTGATGCGGTAGATGATCTCCAGGTGCCGGGGCAGAAGCCGTCCGACCAGCTCGACCGGCCACACCTCCAACGCCTCCGGCAGCAGCGTGTGGCACGTGTACGCGAAGCAGCGCTGCGTCACCTGCCAGGCGTCGTCCCACTCGAACCCGCGCTCGTCCACCAGGATCCGCATGAGCTCCGGGATCGCGATGACGGGGTGGGTGTCGTTGAGCTGGAAGACGATGCGCTCGGGCAGGTCGTGCAGGTCGAAGTCCGGCGGCAGCAGCTGGTCGAGGAAGTCGCGGATCGAGCAGGCGACGAAGAAGTACTGCTGCTGCAGCCGCAGCTCCTTGCCCTGCGGCGTGGAGTCCTCCGGGTAGAGCACCTTGGAGATGTTCTCGGCGAACGTCTGGGAGCGCACGGCCTCGGCGTAGTCGCCGTAGTTGAAGATCTTGAGGTCGAACGCGTGGGTGGCGCGCGCGCTCCACAGCCGGAGCGTGTTGACGCGCCCGTTCCGGTAGCCCGGCACCATCGAGTTGTACGGGACGCCCAGCACCTGCCAGCCCGGAACCCAGCGCGAGCGCTCCCGGCCCTCGTCGTCCGTGTACCTCTCCGTGTGCCCGCCGAAGCCGACCGTGACCTCGTGCTCGGGGTGGGCGAACTCCCACGGGTCGCCGTTGTCGAGCCAGGTGTCCGGCTCCTCCACCTGGCGGCCGTCCGCGAACGTCTGCCGGAAGATGCCGTACTCGTACCGGATGCCGTACCCGATCGCGGGCACGCTCATCGTCGCCAGCGAGTCGACGAAGCAGGCCGCCAGCCGCCCGAGCCCGCCGTTGCCGAGGCCGGGCTCCACCTCCACCTCGCGCAGCTCGTCGAGGTCGAGCCCCAGGCTGGCGAGCGCCTCGGCGGCGACCTCCTCCAGCCCGGTCGCGATGAGCGCGTTGTCGAGCTGGCGGCCCAGGAGGTACTCCGCCGACAGGTAGGCCACCGCCTTCGCCTGCGTGCGGTACTGGCTCACCGTGGTCTGCATCCACCGCGACATCAGGTAGTGCCGCACCGTGCGCGCGAGCGCGAGGTACCGGTCGTTGTCCGTGGCCCGCTCCAGGATCGTGCCCTGCGAGAAGTTCAGCTCGTGCAGGTACTCGCGCACGAACCCCTCGACGGTCGGCTCCGGGCTGGTGATCAGAGGCGTGGTCTCGGTCACGCCACGACCCTACACACGGGCGGTGGCCGCCGTCCCTGCGTGCGGAAGGACCGGGGTGGCGACGGTCGCCGTCCGGCGCCCGCGCGCGCCCTTGGTCCGGAACAGCGCCACGGCGAGGAGCGCGCCGACCAGGAAGATCCCGGCGGACCAGGTGAAGGCGACGTCGTAGCTGTGCACCGCGGCCTGGGCGACGACGGCCGGCGTCGCGGGGAGGTGCCCCGCGGCCCAGGACGTCGCGGCCGTCGCGGCGAGAGTGTTGAGCACGGCAGTCCCGATCGCGCCGCCCACCTGCTGGGAGGTCGAGACCATCGCCGACGCGACGCCCGCGTACGGCCCCTGCACGCCGACCGTCGCGGTCTGGATCGACGGCGGCATCACGCTGCCCATGCCGACGCCGAAGAGCACCAGCGCGGGCAGGACACCGGCGGCGTAGGTGCTGTCGACGTCGAGCCGCGAGAGCCAGAGCATCGCCACCGCGCAGATCGCCAGACCGACCGGCACCAGGACCTTCGCGCCGAGGCGCGGCAGCGTGAGGTTGTTGGAGACCTGGGCCGTGGCGACGAGGGCGAGCACCATCGGCAGGAACGCGACGCCCGTGCGCATCGGGTCGTAGCCCATCGTCGCCTGCAGGTAGTAGGTGAGGAAGAGCGAGACGCCGAACATCCCGACGCCTGCCACGAAGATCGCGACGTACGAGCCCGTGCGGTCGCGGTCACGCACGATGGACAGCGGCAGGAGCGGCTGCGCGGCGCGGCCCTGCCACCGCACGAAGGCCACCAGCAGGACGACGGACGCCGCGAGGGAGCCCCAGGTCCACGGCGAGCCCCAGCCCTGGGGCTCCGCCTGGGAGAAGCCGTACACCAGGAGGAACAGGCCGCCCGAGCCCAGCGCGACGCCCGGCACGTCGAGCCGTTGCCGGCGGCCCTGCTCACCGCGGGGCAGCAGCAGGAGCCCGGCGACCACGGCCACCGCCGCGAAGACGAGGTTGACGTAGAGGTTCCAGCGCCAGTCGAAGTTCTGGGTGAGGAACCCGCCGAGGAGGAGGCCGACGGCGCCGCCCACCCCGGCGATCGCGCCGAAGACGCCGAAAGCGCGGCCACGCTCGGCCGGCTCGGTGAAGGTCGTGGTCAGCACCGAGAGCGCCGACGGCGCGAGCACCGCGGCGAAGACGCCCTGCAGCGCGCGCGCCGCCACGAGCATCTCGAAGCTCTGCGCCGCGCCGCCGAGCGCGGACGCGACGGCGAAGCCGACCAGGCCGACGAGGAACGTCCGACGCCGGCCCAGCAGGTCCGACAGGCGGCCGCCGAGCAGCAGGAGGCTGCCGAACGCGAGCGCGTAGGCGGTGACGACCCACTGGCGGTCGTTGTCGCTGAAGCCCAGCTCGGCCTGGGCCGAGGGCAGGGCGATGTTCACGATGGTCGCGTCGAGCACGACCATGAGCTGGGCGATGGCGACGGTCGCCAGGACCAGCCAGCGGCGGGGGTCCGAGGCGCGCGAGGGCGCCAGAGGAGTGGTCATGGAGGGAGCTCCCGAGGAGGCGGAGGAAGGACCCGGGCCCGGGACGTGCCGGCGCGGGTACGATCGACCGTAAGCGGTACTCGACGGTTTCGAAACCCATGAGTGTCGGAATTGAACTCCTGTTCGCCGACGGCGAACACGGCACTCGGGTGTCATGCTCGACCCGCTCCCGAACGGAAGGATCGCCATGAAGTCCGCCGACGACGTCGTCGATGACGCTCCCGCCTCCCCCGCCGCACGCGGAGGGCGGCCCCGCGACGCCTCCCGCGACGTCGCGATCCTCGACGCCGCCCGCGAGCTCCTCGCCGAGGTCGGCTACGGCGGGATGACGATGGACGCCGTCGCCGGTCGCGCGGGCGCCAGCAAGGCCACGCTCTACCGCCGCTGGACCACCAAGTCGGACCTCGCCGTCGACGCCGTGACCTGCGGGCTGGGCAACGACCTGGACCCCGCCGACATCCCCGACACCGGGTCGCTCGAGGGCGACCTGCTGGCGCTGGAGGAGCTGCGGCGCGCGCGCAAGTCAGCCGGGACCGACCGGCTCATCCCGGGCCTGATGGCGGAGGTCCGGCACGACCCCGAGCTCGCGCGCCAGTTCCACGCGAGCTTCGTGCGGCCCAAGATCCAGCAGATGCGGACGCTGCTCGAGCGCGCCCGGGACCGCGGCGAGGTGCCGGCCGACCGCGACCTCGACCTCGTGAGCACCGTGGTGCCGGCGCTCGTCTCGTACCGCAAGGTGGTCGAGGGCGTCGAGCTGACCCCCGCCTACGTCGAGCGGCTCCTGCGCGAGGTCCTGATCCCCCTCGCGACGGCGCCCTCGACCCGCTGAGCCGCGCGCTCGCGGGGCCCTACTCCCCCACGAGCGTCACCAGGCGAGACCGGCCGGTCGCGTCCTTGATGGCCTGCAGCACGACGTCGGCGTGCGGCTCCAGCGCGCTGACCTTGTCCAGCGGCGCGCCCACGACGAGCTGGAAGCCCAGCCCGCGCCACGCGCCGACGGCACGGCCGGCGAACCGGGCGTCGGCCTTGATGAACGCCTCGTCGAGGAACACCGGCGCGTACCGGGGGCGCTCAGCCCCGGCGTCGCCGAGCTGGTAGCGCAGGGCGGCGCCGACGATGAACGCGACGAGCTCCTGCGACTCACCACCGGACTTGCCGGCGATGTGGTCGTAGACGCTCACGTGGTTGCCCTCGAGGTCCACGCACTCGGCGCTCACCCGCACGTGCTCGCGCACGTCCACCAGGCGCCGGCGCTCGGGGCTGTCGGGACGGATGCGGTCGATCAGCCTGCGCATCCGTTCGTACCGGCGCTCGTGCTCGGCGAGCGGGACGTCGCCCGCCGGGGCGGTGGCGAGCTCGCGCAGCCGGCGCCGGAACGAGACGACGTCGGAGGCCTCGACCGGGGTGGCGGTGATGCGCAGCCGGTGCGCGTCGTCCCGGAACGGGAGCGTGGCGAGGATCGCGTTGACGGGCTCCATGCGGTCGCGGATCTCCGCCACCGCCTGCGCGATGCCGTTGTTGAGCCGCGTGAGCTGGTCGCCGGACATCTGGCGCAGGTGCGCCGACCACCTGTCGCGCAGCCGGTACAGCTGCTGGTACTCCAGCTCCTCGTAGATCCGCAGGAAGTCGGCGTACGCACCGTCGGGGTCAGCGCTGCGGTTCGGGTCGGGCCAGGTGTCGTTGAACCGCTCGAAGAGGGCGGCGAGGGCGGCGCGTGCGGCGCGCTCCGCCTCCTGCGCCGACTCGCGCTGGTGGTGCAGCTCGCGCACGACGGCGGCCACGGCGGTGGTGAGGTCCGCGAGCCCGCTGCCCGACGTGCCCGACACCCCCGACCAGCCGACCTGCGCCATCAGCTCGGCCAGGCGCCGCTCCTGCTCCGGCGTGGGCTCGACGCCCTCGTCGTCGGCGCGCTCGACGGCGTCCGCGACCTGGTCCACCTGGTCGCTGAGCTGCTCCCACGCCGCGCCGAGCTCGGTGACGCGCTGCTGCGCCGCGGCCCGCTCCCGGTAGAGCTCGTCGACGCGGGCGCGCAGGGCGTCCTCGTCCGCCTTGAGCGCGCGCAGCACGTCCGAGCCCGCGACCAGCGCCTCGTGCCGCTCCTGCCGCTCGGCGAGCCGGGCCTCTGCCCCGCGCACGTCGAGGTCGTCCCAGGCGGCCCGCAGCGCGTGGCTGTACGCGACGAAGTGGTCGGCCTCGCCCTTCTGCCGCAGCCGGGCGCCCGCGAGCGCCTCCGAGGCCTGGCGCAGCTCCTGGTGCGCCGCGGCGATCTGTTCGGCGAGCTGCTCGAGGCGCCGGTGGTTGCTGAACCCCAGCACCGACGCCCGGCCCTGGCCGCCGTGCGCGCCCCGGCGCCCCTCCGACGTCTGCCCGGACCGGGCGAGCGCCAGGTCGTGCCGCGCCAGCTCCGCGGTGTCGTCCACGCACACGTACGCGAACCGCTCCGCGAGGCGCACCGCGAGCCAGCCGCCGAACGGCCCGGCCTTGACCTCGAGCCTCCCCGGGAGGAGGGCCCGGTCGGCCTCCTCGTGCAGCGCCAGCCCGGTGGGCACGCCCTCGAACCGCACGCGCACGGGCGAGCGGACGGCGTCGATCGCGGCGCGGAACGCGTCCAGGCGCGTCTCGTCGACGAGCACGGTGACGGCGAACCCTCCGAGCGCCAGGCCGATCGCCTCGCGCCACGGCTCGTACTCCCCGCGCACCTCGAGCAGCTCGCCCACGAACGGCACGTCGTCGGGGCGCAGGCCGGCGGTTCGTGCGAGCGCCTCGCGCGCCTCGTGCAGCTCGCGCGGCACGTTGCCGCGGCGCGCCTTGAGGGACGCCTCCTCGCGCTCGAGCTCGGCCAGGGCGCGCATCGCCTCCTTCTCGCGCGCGGCGGCCTCGACCACCGCCTCGGACAGCGCGTCCGTGTGGGTGTCGCGCTCGTCCAGGTACCGGCGGGCGTCGGCGTGCAGGGCGTCCAGCTCCCGGCGCGAGGAGGCCTCCCGCTCCAGCGGCGACAGGTGGCCGTCCAGCTCGGCGCGGGCGCGCCGGGTCTCTGCCAGCCGCTGCTCGGCCGCGCGCACGTCGCGCTCCGCGGCCTCGATGGCGTCGCCGCCGTTGCGGCGCTGGTCGGCGCGCACCTGCTCGAGCTCGCCCTGCGCGGCGGCGAGCCGCTCCTCAGCCACGGCGACCCGCTCGGCCGCCGCCTTGTGCTGGGCCCGGTTCTGCGCCTCGCCCGCACGCAGCAGGTCGAGCTGGGTGCGGTCGCGCCACGCCGTGAACGGCGTGATCCGAGCGGCCCCCGTGCCGGGGTCTGTTCCCGCGGCGCCGCCGTCGGGCCCGAGGGCGTCCACGAGCCGCGCGGACGCGACGGCGTCGTCGACCGCCGCCCGGTGCTCCAGCATCGGGCGCAGCACGTCCACCTGGCGCTGCGCCGTGTCCATCTCGGCGCGTACCTCGCTGAGCTCGTCGAAGTGCTCGACGGCGCGCTCGGCCACGCGGATCGTCTCGGGCTCCTCGAGCACCATCGCCTTGTAGAGCGAGTCGACCGTGGTGATCTGCTGGCCGGCCTGGATGCGGCCGAGCAGCTGCATCGCCTTCTCGCCGTCGCCCGCCGCGCCGATGCCCAGCGCGGCGTGCAGGCGCGTGGCGAACGCCTTGTCCGTGTCGAACGACGTCAGCCCCGCCGCGGTGAGCCCCGCCCTGCCGAAGCGCTGGGCCGCGAGCGGCTCGAGGTCGCGCAGGCTGAAGTCCGCGTCGACGACGGCGCGCACGGCCACCGTCGCGTCCGTGCGCTGCGCGCCGCGGGGCACGTACCAGGCGCGCAGCGCCGTGAACCGCTCGCCCGCCTGGGACGACCAGGTCATCGCGATCGCCGACCAGGTGTCCGACGTCTCGCCGCGCAGCACGCGGTCCTTGGCGCGCGCCGACCCGGCGGTGCGCTCCTCGTCGAGCTTGCCGCGCGCGTAGGAGACGACGTTGCGCTGCTCCTGCCCGCGCGCCCGCCCGCTGGTGGCCGTGTTCGACGCGCCGTTGAACGGCGTCGTGTGGCTCATCATCAGCGCGATGTAGGCGTCGAGCAGGGTCGACTTGCCGGAGCCGGACGCGCCCGTGAGCAGCGTCGTCGTGCCCGCGAACCGCACCTCGTGGTAGCCGTGGTAGCCGCCCCAGCTCACCAGCTGCATCGAGCGGGCCGTCCACTGCCGACCGTCCGACGCCGTCGGGATCAGCCCGAACAGCGACTGCTGCATGCGGGGCGCGGCGACCTGCTCCGCCGGGTCGCTCGTGATCGTCATGCGCGCGACTCCTCGTCCTCGTCGACCGGCTCGGTCTCGTCGTCGTGGTCGTTGACGGTGGGCGGCTCGGCCGACGGCGAGCGCAGCCACGCGGTCAGCTCCCGCAGGCGCTCCACCGGGAGCAGGATCTCCACGACCGGCTGCACGCGGTAGCGGCCCTCGGCGACCTCGTCGAGCACGTGCTCGCGCACGAGGGTGGCGATCGCGTTGTCGACCTCGCGCCGGCGCGCGGCCAGGTTGGTCTCGTCCGCGGCGAGGAAGCCGAGCGCGTAGTCGACCAGCTCCTCGGCGTCGACGTGCGCCGCCCGCTCCCCCGCGCCCTGCTCCTGCCGGAACCGGTTGCGCGCGAACAGCATGAGCAGCGTCTCGACCCGCTTGTACGGCTCGTCCTTGAGGAGCACCGGGATGCTCAGCCCGGCCTCCCGGACCTGCCGCTTGTACGCGATCTCGTAGTCGCGATCGACGACGAGCTCCACGAACAGGTCGTGGCAGCGCGAGGCGAGCACGTTCTGGTGCGCGAGCAGCGCCTTCCACTCCGCCGGGTGCGCCGCTGCGGACAGGTACCGCCGCTGCAGCACCAGCGCCAGCGCGCGGCGCGCCTCGTACGGGAGCACGCCCGTGTCGCCGGCGAACAGCGCCGCGTCGTCGTCGGCCAGCGCGGGCACCTCGACGAAGGGCGCGCCGTCCGCCGCGGCGTCGGCCTCGGCCACGCGCTCCGCAGGCTCCGTCGTCGTGTCGGTCATGCGTCCTCCTCGTCAGTCGCGTCGTCGGGTACGGCACCGGGTACGGCGAGGCCCACCCGCGGCACCACCAGGTCGCGCGTGGTGCCGTCGGCGCGCACGGCCGTCACGCGGCGCAGCCGGGCCGCCGGCACGTCGCCGAGGCCGTCGGCGTCACCGAGAGCGTCGTCGAGCGCATCCGGCGCGGCCAGCTCCAGGTAGCCCAGGAGCTCGACGGGCCGACGCAGCTCGGCCGGCCCGGCGGCGAACACCTCGTCCGCCGTGGCGCCCCCGCGCTCGCGCAGCACCCGGGCCGCGTGGGCGCCGGTCTCCTCGTAGCGCGGGCCGCCCATGCCGCGGAGGCCGCCCAGGACCTCCCCCGGCGCGGCGCCGGCGTCGTGAGCCGGGTCGTCGAGGTCGGCGAGCGCGTCCGGCGGCGTGTCGGGGCGCAGGTCGTGCAGCTGGGCACGGAAGCGACCGAGGCGCGCCCGCTCCAGCCAGCGCAGCGGCTCCACGCGCGCGGCCCGGCCCGACGTCGGGAACCACTCCGCCATCGCCGCGGTCGCCTCGCGCAGCGCGGCGTCCAGCTCCCGGTCGCGCAGCGGGTTGTGCACGGTGAGCTGCTGCGTGATGGTGCGGGAGGCGCGCGCCTGCGCGTCGAGCACGCCGTCGACGGCCGCCAGGAGCTGGGAGTACAGCGCGCGCACGGACTCCCGCCGGTCGGCCGGCAGGCCCGCCGCGAACGGGTGCGCGAGCACCGCCCGGACCCGCTCGTCGACCTGACCGAGCAGCTGCGGGTCGCGCAGCAGCTCCATCGCCCCGGAGAAGGCGCGCCCCTCGGGCGTGCGCTCCATGAGCGAGTCGGAGGCCTCCAGGTAGGCGCCCAGCACCTCGCCGGTGGGGCGCTCGTCCTGACGCAGGCTCGTGACGATGCTGCGTTGCAGCTCCGCGATCGACTCCGCCACGCGGGCGAAGTCGGCGGGCAGCTCG
The DNA here is from genome assembly GCF_042726645.1 of Isoptericola sp. NPDC060257. Lineage (NCBI taxonomy): Bacteria > Bacillati > Actinomycetota > Actinomycetes > Micrococcales > Promicromonosporaceae > Isoptericola > Isoptericola sp. NPDC060257. Next base: position 8,158 of record NZ_JBHXAW010000051.1, on the reverse strand, counting down.
CGCACCAGCGCGGCCACGTTGTCGAACTGCTCGACCAGCCGGTCCGTGGGCGCCTGCACCACGGCGCCGCCGGCGTCGAGCCGGGCCAGCTCGGCCTCCGCCTCGGCGATCTCGTCGCGGGCGCGGGCGACCTGCTCCCGCAGCGCCCGCTGCTGCGACTCCCGGTCGGGCCGGGCGTCGCGCGCGAGCCCGTCCAAGGCCACGAGCAGCGTGCGGATGCGCGACTCGCTCACGAGGGCCCGCGCCCCCTGCGTGCGGTCGACGAAGGCGAGCGCCTCCGCCGCGTGCGAGCTGACCTGGTACTGCTCGACGCCGTCGTCGTCGAGCGCCCGCACCAGCCAGCGGCCGGCCACCCAGCGCGAGCACAGCGCGCGGGCGGCGTCGTCGGGCACCTCGTGGCCGGCGGCCCGCGCCTCGGCGAGCAGGTCCTCGACCTCCACGTGCATCTGCTCGGTCGGCACGGTCGCACGACCGGGCGTGAAGATCAGCGACAGCAGGGCGACGACCAGCGGTCCCTCCTTGCGGTGCAGGAGGGCGAGCGAGGGCGTGCCGAAGGCGCCCCGGCTGCGTGCCAGGGCGCCCTCGAGGCGGACGGTCGCCAACTCAGACGACGATGTTGACGAGCTTCGGCGCGCGCACGATCACCTTGCGCACCGGCGCACCGTCGATGGCGCGGACCACGTTCGGCTCCGCCAGGGCGGCGGCCTCCAGGTCGGCGTCCGAGATGGTCGGCGCCACCTCGAGGCGCCCGCGCACCTTGCCCTTGACCTGCACGACGCACGTCACCGTGTCCTCGACGAGGTACTGCTCGTCGGCGGTCGGGAACGGCTCGCGCGCCAGCGAGCCGTCGTGCCCGAGCCGCTGCCACAGCTCCTCCGCGATGTGCGGGGCGATCGGCGCGACCATCAGCACCAGCGGCTCGACCGCCGCGCGCGGCACCCGGTCCAGCGAGGTGAGGTGGTTGTTGTACGTGATGAGCTTCGCGATCGCCGTGTTGGGCCGCATGTGCTCCATCTCGACCCGCACGTCCGCGATCGCCCGGTGCATCGCGCGCAGCGTGGCGGTGTCGGGCTCGTCGTCGGTCGCGACGAGCGCGCCCGTCTCCTCGTCCACGACGTTGCGCCACAGCCGCTGCAGGAAGCGCTGCGAGCCGACGACGGCGCGCGTCTCCCAGGGCCGCGACAGGTCCAGCGGGCCCATCGACATCTCGTACACGCGGAACGTGTCGGCGCCGTACTGCTCGTACATCTCGTCCGGCGTGACGACGTTCTTCAGGGACTTGCCCATCTTCCCGTACTCGCGGTTCACGGGCTCGCCGCGGTACGTGAAGCCGGCCTGCTCGTCGCCCTCGACCTCACCGGCGGGCACGTAGGCGCCGCGGGCGTCGGTGTAGGCGTACGCCTGGATGTACCCCTGGTTGAACAGCTTGCCGAACGGCTCCAGCGAGGACACGTAGCCCAGGTCCAGCAGCACCTTGTGCCAGAACCGCGCGTACAGCAGGTGCAGCACGGCGTGCTCGACGCCGCCGACGTACAGGTCGACGCCACCGGCGGGACCGGACGTCGCGTTGTGCTTCGGGCCCATCCAGTACGACTCGAGCTCCGGGTCGACGACGGCGGTGCCCTTGGCGGGGCCGTCGGTCGAGTCCGTCGGGTCCAGGTAGCGCAGGTAGTACCAGCACGACCCGGCCCAGTTGGGCATCGTGTTGGTGTCGCGGCGGTACCGCTTCGGCCCGTCGCCCAGGTCCAGGGTGACGTGCACCCACTCGTCGTTGCGGCCCAGCGGGGCCTCGGGCGACGAGTCCGCGTCGTCGGGCTCGAAGGTACGGGGCGCGTAGTCCGGCACGTCGGGCAGGTCGACCGGCAGCATGTCGGCCGGGATCGCGACCGGTCGGTCGTCCTCGTCCCACAGGATCGGGAACGGCTCGCCCCAGTAGCGCTGCCGGCTGAACAGCCAATCGCGCAGGCGGTACGTGGTGGTGCCCTCGCCGGCGCCGCAGGCGCTCAGCCACGCGACGATCGTCTCCTTGGCCTCGGCCACGCCCAGCCCGTCCAGGCTGATCTCGTCGTTGGACGAGTTCACCGCCACGCCGTCGCCGGTGTACGCCCCGGCGAAGTCGTCCGGCAGGCCGCCCGCGGGCTCGACGGTGCGGACGACAGGCAGCTCGAAGGCCTCGGCGAAGTCGAAGTCGCGCTGGTCGCCGCCGGGCACCGCCATGATCGCGCCGGTGCCGTAGCCCATCAGCACGTAGTCGGCGGTGAACACCGGGACGGTCGCGCCGTTGACCGGGTTGACCGCCAGGTGCCCGGTGAACACGCCGGTCTTCTTCCCGGCGTCGGCCTGCCGCTCGACGGCGGTCTTCGCGGCGGCCTCGCGGCGGTACGCGGCGACGGCCTCGACCGGCGTCGCGTGCCCGCCGGTCCAGACGTCGCGCGTGCCGTCGGGCCAGGCCGCGGGGACCTCGTCCAGCAGCGGGTGCTCGGGCGCCACGACCATGAAGGTCGCGCCGAACAGCGTGTCCGGGCGGGTGGTGAACACCTCGACCTGCGCGCCCGCGCCGGCCGCGTCGTAGTCGGCGGTGCCGACGACGTCGAAGCGGACGTTCGCGCCGGTGGAGCGGCCGATCCAGTTGCGCTGCATCGACTTGACCTTCTCCGGCCAGTCGATGAGCTCCAGGTCGTCGGTCAGGCGGTCCGCGTAGGCGGTGATCCGCATCTTCCACTGCCGCAGCGACTTCTGGAAGACGGGCATGTTGCCGCGCTCGGAGCGGCCGTCGGCCGTGACCTCCTCGTTGGCCAGCACGGTGCCCAGGCCGGGCGCCCAGTTCACGGGCGACTCGTCGACGTACGCCAGGCGCTGCGCGTCGATCACGTCGCGCCGCTCGTCGTCGGACAACGCGGCCCAGGCGGCGCCGCCGGCGTTGTCGCCGTCGTGCCCCGGGACGGCGCGGGCGCCGGACTCCAGCTCGGCGCGCAGCTCGCCGATGCGGCGGGCGCGGCCCGCGCCGCCGTCGGCCGCGGCGTCGTACCAGGAGTCGAAGATCTGCAGGAAGATCCACTGCGTCCAGCGCACGTACTCGGGGTCGATCGTCGCGAACGTGCGCCGCGAGTCGTGCGCCAGGCCCATGCGGCGCAGCTGGCGCTTCATGGTGACGATGTTCTGCTCGGTGGTGGTGCGCGGGTGCTGACCCGTCTGCACCGCGTACTGCTCGGCGGGCAGGCCGAACGCGTCGTAGCCCAGCGCGTGCAGCACGTTGTCGCCGCACATCATGCGGAAGCGGCCGACGACGTCGGTGGCGATGTAGCCCAGCGGGTGCCCGACGTGCAGCCCCGCTCCCGAGGGGTACGGGAACATGTCCATGATGAAGAACGGCTGACCCCCGGCGTTCCGGCCGTCGCCGTCCGTGAGCGCACCGTTCGGGTTGGCCGCCCAGAAGGTGCCCCGCTCCTCCCAGAGGTCCTGCCAGCGCTCCTCGATCTGCTGCGCGAGGGCGGGCGTGTAGCGGTGGGTGGGCTCGTGGGAAGGCGCGGTCGGCGCCTCGGGTCGGGAGGGTGCGGTGTCGGGCGTGCTCACCCGGCGAGTCTACCGGCCGGGGCCGCGGGCCCCGGCCCTGTTTTCACACCCCGAACGACTCGACGAGCGGCCCTCCGACGGCCAGCAGCAGCCAGCCGACGGCGACGACGTACCCGATGATCAGGACCAGTCCGCGGTTCCGCACGACCGCGCGGCGCAGCCCGTCGCCCGCGGGCAGGTGGCCCTCCTGCACGGCGTGCACGACCTGGAACCACAGCAGCGGCCACACGATCGTCCAGACGACCATGCAGGCCGGGCACAGCCGGACCAGCGCGTAGAAGCTCGACCACATGAGGAAGAAGATCAGCAGCTGGGCGAGCACCGTCACCGCGAGCAGCGACCGGTGGTACCACCGCGGCAGCCGGGCACCCGCGAGCAGCACCACGCCGGTCGTGATCACCACGGGGAACGCCGCGACCCCGATGTAGGGGTTCGGGAAGCCGAGCAGCGTGCCCTGCCAGGACATCATCGCGACGCCGCAGTCGAGGAACACGTTGAAGCTGCAGCTCGTCACCCGGTTCGGGTCCAGCAGCTTGAGGTACTCCTCGATCGCCAGCCACGACGCGGCGCCGAAGCCGATGCCGCCCAGCACGGTCAGCAGCACGCCGTAGGTGCGAGCGGTCAGGCCGCGCGGGCCGGGCCCGGGCGCAGCCTCCCCCGCGGCGTCGTCGGGGAGGTCGTGGGTCTCGTCGCGCACGCTCGGGCTCACGGGCGCGACCGTACCGCACGTTCCTGGGGAGCGGGCTCGCGCCCGGGCCCTCCCGGGCGCCGGTCAGTCGGCGTGCGCGACACGCTGGCGGCCGAACGCCAGCACCATCGCCAGGCCCACGAGGGTGAGCGCGAGTCCCACCCACGCGGGCGCGAGGTACCCGTAGCCGGCCGCGATGACGAGGCCGCCGAAGAACGCGCCGCTCGCGTTGCCGATGTTCAGGGCGGAGTGGCACAGGGCCGCGCCGAGGGACTGCGCCCGCGGCGAGAGGTCCATGAGCCGGGTCTGCATCGCCAGGCCGAGGGTCTGCGACGTGACGGCCAGCAGGAACAGCCCGACGACGGCGGGCACGGGCGACGTCCCGACCAGCGCGAACAGCACCAGCGACAGCGCGGTCGCGACGAACCCGCCGATCACCGTGCGCAGCACGTTCCGGTCCACCAGCCTGCCGCCGAGCAGCGTGCCGACGGTCATGCCGACGCCGAAGGCGGCGAGCACCCAGGGCACGGCGCTCTCGGACATCCCCGCCACCTTGGTGACGGTCGGCGCGACGTAGGTGTACACGGCGAACAGGCCGCCGAACCCGATGGCCCCGGCCGCGAACGAGATCCACAGCGGCCCGTTGCGCAGCGTGCCGAGCTCCTTCCGCACGCTCGAGTCCACCGGCCCGTGCTCGGGGACGAAGCGCCAGATGCCGAGCAGCGTCGCGGCGCCGAGCACCCCGATGACGACGAATGCCGCGCGCCACCCGAGGCTCTGCCCGACGGCAGTCGACAGCGGCACCCCGACGACGTTCGCGATCGTCAGGCCGGTCATCATCATCGAGACGGCGTGGCCGCGCCGGCCGGGTCCGGCCACCGCGGCGCCGACCGCCGCCCCGACGCCGAAGAACGCGCCGTGCGGCAGCCCGGCGAGGAACCGTCCCACGACGAGGCTCTCGATGCCGGGGGCGGCCGCCGACAGCACGTTGGCCACCGTGTAGAAGCCCATGAGGCACAGCAGCAGCCGCTTGCGGGACATGCGCGCGGCGGCGACGGTCAGCAGCGGCGCCCCGACCACGACACCGACGGCGTACGCGGTGATCGCGTACCCGACGACCGGGTCGCTGACGCCGAGGTCGGCGCCGATCTGCGGCAGCAGGCCCATCGTGGCGAACTCGGTGGTGCCGATCGTGAACCCGCCGACGGCGAGCGCGAACAGCGCGGCCCCGACGTGCTCGGGGCGGGGTGCGCGGCCGGTGCGGGCCGTGGCGCCGCTCGCGGGCGTGGTCGTCGAGGTCACTCGCCTCTCCTCGGAGATCGGGTCGGGCACCGGAATGCTCGAATCGTTTCGAGACGAGGCGTCGACGACGGTGCGCCGTCCAGCGCTCACGTCGTCGGGGAACCGGGACAGCCTACGCGCGCACCACCCAGATGCGCGACGCCGCCAGCAGCCCGAGGTCGACGCCGACCTCGCGCCCGTCCGCCTCCCACGCCACGCCGACCGTCCCGGCGAACTCCCGCCGCGACGTCAGCCGCACCGGCAGGTCCAGGTCGATGCCGAGGTCCGCGAGGTACCGCAGCGCCTCGGGGTCGGCGTCCGAGATCCGGGCGACCACTCCCCCGGCCCCGGCCTCGAGGTTCACCAGCGGCACCGCCTCCGGGCGCACCACGCGCCCGTCGGCGAACGGGATCGGGTCGCCGTGCGGGTCGCGCTCCGGGTGGCCGAGCCGCGCGGAGATGCGCTCGACGAGCCGGTCGGACACCGCGTGCTCCAGCACCTCCGCCTCGTCGTGCACCTCGTCCCACGCGTAGCCGAGGTCGCGCACCAGCCACGTCTCCAGCAGCCGGTGCCGCCGCACCATCACGAGCGCGTAAAGCCGCCCCAGCTCGGTGAGCCAGACCCCGCCGTAGGGCTCATGACCCAGCAGCCCCTGCGTCGTGAGCCGGCGCACCGTCTCGGAGACGGTGGACGGCCCCACGCCCAGGCGGTCCGCCAGCAGCCCCGTGGTGACCTTCTCGTCCGACCACTCCTGCGCCGACCAGACCGCCTTGAGGTAGTCCTGGGCGACGGGGGTGAGCTCGTCCGGGTCGACGGCCTGCGGGGGCGGTGCGGGGACGGGTGAGGTGGGTTCGGGCACGGTCCGAGCCTATCCGGGCGCCCGTCCCTACGGCCCGGGCGCCTCGTCGGCCGGCGGCACGACGTCGGGCACCGGCTCGCGCTCGCCCACCGTCGCCGCGCCGTCGGGCGTGACGCTCACGACCTGCACGTCCAGCATCCGCCGCGTCGCGGGGTCGAACCGCAGCACCGTCATCTCGGCCGTGCCGTGCAGCGGCCCGACGGTCGGCTGGTTCGGCGCCGCGCCGGCGGTGGACCCGTTGACGTACCGGATGCCCTGCCCCACCTGCTCCGGCCCCGACCTGCTGTGCGTGTGGCCGGACACCTGGAACGGCACGCACCCCGTCTCGAGGGCGTCGAGGCCCACGGACGGCGTGTGGATCAGCAGCAGGTCGACGCCGTCGCGGTCGTCGCACGCGGTCGCGGCGAGGTCCGCCGACTGCTGCTCCGGCGTGCGCTCGCGCGCGACGTTCGTGCCGACGCCGACGCGCGTCTCGAGCGCGTCCCTGTCCCCGAGGATCCGCACCCCCTCGACGTCGATCACCTGGCCGTCGAGGATCTTCTGGCCGTGCGCCGCCTCCTGGTCGGACGTGACCTGCGAGTCGTGGTTGCCGTCCGACACCACCATCGGCACGCCGCGCGGGACGGCGGAGGCGAACGAGTCGACGCAGACCTTCTCCACCGAGGTGCCGTTCATGGTGGTGTCGCCCGCGTTGAGCACGACGTCGGCCCCGGAGCGTTCGATCGTCGTGCGGATCAGCGGCGTCATCCCCGTGTTGCAGTGCAGGTCGGAGATGACGACGAAGGTGACCGGCTCGTCCTCCGGACCGCCGCTGGGCAGTGCTCGGGGCGGCGCGACCCGCGCGGTGGGCTCGGCGGGGTCCGGGGACGCGAACTGGGTGCCCGCCGCGGTCGCGGACGCGGCCGCCTCGGAGGCGAGCCGGGCGTCCCACGCGGCCGACAGGTCGTCGTCCGCGCTCGCGTAGAACTCCTCGTTGTCCTCGTACAGCTTGACGAGCTGTCCGCCGTACGTGTCGATGACGCCGGCGAGGCGCCCGGTGATCCGCGCACCCTCGAGCGCCGTCCCGGCGAAGACCGGCGACGCGGGCTGCCCCTGGGCGGTGGCGCCCGCCGCGCCGGAGGACACCGTCGTCACGACGAGGGCCACGACCGCCACCCCCGCCGTGATCTCGCCCGTCCGGGGGGCCATCGCGTCGGCGAGCTCGCGCCGGCGCCCCGGCCCCAGCAGCCAGCGCACCACGAACCCGACCGCGACCAGCGCCGCGGCGGCGCCCAGCGAGCGCCACAGGGCGTTCTCCACCAGCGCGAGGGCGACGCTGCGCACCGCGACGTCCGGGCTGGAGAAGAACTGCAGGTAGCTCTCGAGGTCCTGGCTGAGGGCCGTGAGCGTGTTGGCCGCGCCGACCGTCGTCAGGTCGGCGGGGATCTCCTTGACCACCACGTCCACGCCGAGCCCGAGCGGGAGCGGCGAGTCGATCTCCAGCGTGCCGAGCGGGCCGAGGTCGACCACGACGAGGCTGTCGTTGGTCACGGAGTAGACGGCCTCGTGGGGACCGAAGCCGAGCTCCGCGGTCGCCGTGCTCACCCCGAAGACGAGGCACGCCACGGCTGCGGTGACCCCGGCGAGGGTCCAGCGCACCCAGCGCGGCGGCGTCCGGCGCGCGCGTCGCCCCCGCCCGCCCGGCGGCGTCTCGTCCGTGTCCGCAGGGGTGTCCGCCGAGGTGGGCTCGTCGTGCTGGTCGCTCATCGCCTCCACCC
>NZ_JBHXAW010000050.1:0-20107 GCF_042726645.1 Isoptericola sp. NPDC060257 | reverse complement strand
GTCCGGTCCGATGGCGCGACAGATCGCTTGCTGGAAGGTGTTGTCGGGGTGGGCTGCTCGACGAGGCGGCGCGCTCGGGAGAGCCTGACCAGCCGCGATGCAGAGATGTATGCGCGTTCACTATCGTGGGACCGCTCGCACGGCCGTGCGGGCGAGGGATGCGGTCAAGGAGTTCCGGTGGCGAAGGCCCCCACGGTGTACGACGTCGCGCAGCGCGCGGGGGTCTCGATCGCGACGGTCTCGCGGGTGCTGCGGCGCCCGGACGACGTGCGCGAGCGCACCCGCACGGTGGTGCACGAGGCGATCCGCGAGCTGGGGTACGTGCCGTCCGGCGCGGCCCGCGGGCTGGCGGCGCGCTCGACGGGCGTGCTGGGCCTGTGCTTCCCCGACGTGGACGGCATCGACGAGGCCGCCGACCTGCCCGACCCGGTGCGCGTGGGCGAGGCGGTCGAGGTGGTGCGCGACGTCGGCGGCCCGGTCACGGCGCGCTGGAGCAACCTGTACCTCGGCGAGGTGATGCGCGGCGCGGAGCTGGAGGCGTGGCGCACCGGCCACGCGGTGATGATCGGCGTCGCGCGGGGGCTGCGCCGCGCGCAGGCGGTCAACGAGCTCGCCGGACGCGTGGACGGCCTGGCGGTGCTGTCGAAGTCGGTGCCCGACGACCTGCTGGCGCACATCGCCCGCCGCGTCCCCGTCGTCGTCATGGCCGGCCCGCCGCAGGACGACGCCTATGACCACATCTCGGTGGACAACCGCGCGGGCACCCGCGCCCTGGTGGACCACCTCATCGCCGAGCACGGCCTCCGCGACCTGGCGTTCGTGGGCGGGCCGTTCGACTCCCCCGACGCGCACGAGCGCTTCCAGGGCTTCCGCGACGCGCTCGCCGCGGCAGGCCTGCCGGTGCCCGACGAGCCGGCGGCACGCAGCGACTTCACGCGGGCCGGCGCCCGCGACCTCGCCCGTCGGATGCTCCAGGCCCACGTGACCGGCCGGGGGGCGGGGGCCACGGGGCAGGCGCTCCCCCGCGCGCTGGTGTGCTCCAACGACCAGACGGCGCTCGGCTTCCTCGACGTCCTCACCGAGGCGGGGATCGACGTCCCCGGAGACGTCGTCCTCACCGGGTTCGACGGCATCGACGCCACCCAGGCGTCGATGCCGCGGCTCACCACCGTGAGCCAGCCGATGGTCGAGCTGGGGCGCGCCGCCGTGGAGCTGCTGCGCACGCGCCTGGCCGACCCGTCGGCGCCCGCGGCCACGGTGAACCTGCCCGTCCGCGTGCTGCTGCGCGAGAGCTGCGGCTGCTCGTGACCCTCGCCGCCCGGGGGCACCGCAACGCACGCCCGGGCCGTTGGCCACACGGTTTGCCGCTCCGAAATGTATGCGCATACACTCGCCGGGACGTCGCACGCCGACCCCGGCGTGCGCGGGCCCTCACAGGAGAGGCCTCGACGAAGAGGAGTGGATGTCCATGACGCGCACAGCGCGCTCGGGGCGGCGCCTGGCCGCCATCGCGGCCACCGTCGCGGTGCTGGCCACGGCGGCCTGCTCGGCACCGGTGCAGAACAAGGGTGACGACGGCGCCGCCGGCGGCGCGACGTCGATGCTCATCGCGGCCGACAACGGCTCGCCGACGTTCGACCGGAACTTCAACCCGTACTCGTCCGGCAAGCGGAACACGACGACGTACATGTACGAGCCGCTGGTCATCATCAACGAGATGAGCGGCGAGGAGACCCCCTGGCTGGCCACGGGGTACGAGCAGCCCGACGCCAAGACCGTCGTCTTCACCATCCGTGACGGCGTCACGTGGTCGGACGGCGAGCCCCTCACCGCCGAGGACGTCAAGTACTCCTTCGACCTCGTCAAGAAGCACCCCGAGATGGACCTCAAGGGTGCCTGGTCGCACCTGAAGTCGGTCGAGGTGGACGGCACCACGGTCGTCATGCACCTGAAGACCGAGGACGTCCCGGCCGCGAAGATCCTCGCCCAGCAGCTCATCGTGCCGGAGCACATCTGGTCCGAGGTCAAGGACCCGGTCACCTGGACCAACGAGGAGCCCGTCGGCTCCGGCCCCTACACGCTCGGCGAGTTCACGCCGAACCAGTACACGCTGACGAAGAACGACACGTACTGGCAGGCGGACAAGGTGGCCGTGGAGGAGCTCGTGCAGCCCGCCGCCAACTCCGAGCTGGACATCGTCAACAACGGCTACGACTGGGCCTACGCGTTCATGAGCGACGTCGAGGACACCTGGGTCAAGGCCGACCCCGAGAACAACACCTACTGGTTCCCGGCGGGCGCGGCGATCTCGCTGATCCCGAACATGACGAAGGCGCCGTACGACGACGTCGACTTCCGCAAGGGCATCGCACTGGCCCTGGACAAGCAGGTCATCGCCGACAAGGCCGAGCAGGGCTACGTCGACCGGGCCAGCCAGACCGGCCTCATGCTGCCGAACCAGGAGGCCATCCTCGACCCGTCGATCCCGAACCAGGGCTACGTCGACCAGGACACCGACGCCGCCCTCGCCTCGTTCGAGAAGGCCGGGTACACGAAGAAGGGCGACAAGCTCGTCGACTCGTCCGGCAAGCCGCTGAAGGTCACGATCACCACCCCGAACGGCTGGTCCGACTGGCTGCAGGGCGTCGAGCAGGTCAAGGGCCAGCTCACCGCGATCGGCATCGACGTCACCGTCGTGCAGCCGCAGGCCGCGGCGTACCAGAAGGAGCTCCGCACGGGCGACTTCGACATGATCATGGGCACCGTCGGCGGCACCGGGCAGCCGTTCCAGGACTACAACGGCCTCATGGGCTCGGAGTTCCTGCTGCCCGTCGGCAAGACCTCCGCCGGCAACTTCGGCCGCTTCGAGTCGAAGGAGGCCGACGAGCTGCTCGCCGAGCTCAAGGTGACCACCGACGAGGCGAAGCAGCTCGAGATCACGCACCAGCTGGAGCAGATCACCTACGAGCAGCTGCCGATGATCGCCCTGTTCTACGGCGGCTCGTGGGGCCTGTTCTCGAACAAGAACTTCACCGGCTGGCCCAGCGCGGACGACCCCTACGCCTCCCCGAAGACGTGGGACTCCACCCCGCTGCTGATCCTCACGCACCTCGAGCCCGCCCAGGGCTGACCCGGTCAGGTCGTCGTGGGTGGGCCCGTGGCCCTGTTCCGACACGAAACAGGGCCACGAGCCCACCCACGACGATCGCCCGCACGACCCCACCCCGACCGACCGACCGACCACCGACCACCGACCCGGAGGCTCCGTTGCGCTACGCGCTCCGCAAGCTCGGCCTGCTGGTCCTCACGCTGTGGGCGGCGGTGACGCTGAACTTCGTCATCCCGCGCCTCATGCCCGGCTCGCCCGCTGACGCGGCCATCGCCAAGCTCGCCCAGAACGGCCCTGTGACGCCGTCGGTGCAGGCGGCGATCGAGGCCCAGCTCGGCGTGCCCGGCGGCAGCATCTGGGACCAGTACGTCACGTACCTGAACAACGTCATCCACCTCGACTTCGGGGTGTCGTACACCTTCTTCCCGCAGCAGGTCTCCGAGCTCGTCGCCGGCGCCCTGCCCTGGACGCTGATCATGGTCGGCGCCGTGACCGTCGTGGCGTTCGTGCTCGGCACCCTGATCGGCATCGGGGCGGCCTGGAAGCGCGGCACCTGGATGGACTCCCTGCCCACGGTGGCCGGCAGCTTCCTCTCCGCGTTCCCCTACTTCTGGACCGCGCTGCTCATCGTCTTCTTCCTGGGCTACGTGCTCGGCTGGTTCCCCACCTCTGGCGCCTACTCCGCGACCGCGGTGCCGAACCTGTCGTGGGAGTTCCTCGGCGACGTGCTGTACCACGCGGCCCTGCCCGCGGTGACGATCCTCATCACGTCGCTCGGCGGCTGGATCCTCGGCATGCGCAACACGATGATCAACACGCTCGGTGACGACTACGTGACGTTCGCCGAGGCCAACGGCCTGCGCGGCCGCACGGTCGCGATCCGCTACGCCGCCCGCAACGCGATCCTGCCCAACCTCACCGGGTTCGGCATGGCGCTCGGCGGCGTCGTCGGCGGCTCCCTGCTCGTCGAGCAGGTGTTCGCGTACCCCGGCGTCGGCTACCTGCTGTTCAACGCCGTCACCAACCAGGACTTCCCGCTGATGCAGGCCCTCTTCCTCATGATCACCGTGAGCGTGCTGCTCGCGAACTTCCTGGTGGAGATCCTCTACGGCGTCCTCGACCCCCGAACGAGGCGGTGACCCCGATGGCTGACCCGACCACCACCACCACCGCGACGATCCCGGACCCCGAGGGTCCCGCCCCCGAGGCGGCCCGCGGACCGCAGCGGCCCGCCCGCACCCGTCTCGGCCGCACCGGCCAGGTGCTCGGCCGCGCGTTCGCCACCGTCTGGGCCAACCCCAAGGCCCGCGTGGGCCTCGTCATCCTGGGCCTGTTCGTCCTCATGGCGATCTTCGCGCCGCTGCTGGCCCCGTACTCCCCGCACGACGACTCGTTCGCCCGCAACGAGCCCGGCAGCGCCGCGCACTGGCTCGGCACCACCGGCGCCGGCGAGGACGTGCTGTCCCAGGTGATCTACGGCGCCCGCGTCTCCCTGCTCGTCGGCTTCGTCGCCGGCGGCCTGTCGACCGTCGTCGCCGTCGTCATCGGCCTGTCGTGGGGCTACCTGCGCGGCTGGGGCAACGACGTCGTCAACTTCCTCGTCAACCTCTTCCTCGTGATGCCGGGCCTGCCGCTGATGATCATCATCGCGGCGTACCTGCAGAACGGCGGGCTGCCGATGATCATCCTGGTCGTCGTCATCACCGGCTGGGCGTGGGGCGCCCGCGTGCTGCGCTCGCAGACGCAGTCGCTGCGCTCGCGCGACTTCGTGACGGCGGCGATCTTCTCCGGCGAGAGCTCGGCCCGCGTGATCTTCCGCGAGATCCTGCCGAACATGACCTCGATGATCGCGGGGTCGTTCTTCGGCGCCGCGACGTCGGCGGTGCTCGCCGAGTCCGGCCTGTCGTTCCTCGGCCTGGGCGACATGGCCACCGTGAGCTGGGGCTCGATGATCTTCTGGGCCCAGAACTCGATGGCGATCCTCACCGGCCAGTGGATCCTGCTGTTCGCCCCGGGTCTGTGCATCGCGCTGCTGGCGACCTCCATGACCCTCGTGAACTTCGGCGTCGACGGGTTGTCCAACCCGCGCCTGCGGGAAGGGACCGGCCGATGAGCCTGCTCGAGATCCAGGACCTGTCCGTCGTCTACGAGCCCCGCGGGGCCGTCCCGACGCACGCCGTCAAGAACGCGAACCTCACCCTGGAGCAGGGCGAGTTCGTGGGCCTGGTCGGCGAGTCCGGCTCCGGCAAGTCGACGCTCGGCTTCGCCGTCACCCGCCTCGCCAAGGCCCCGGCGCGCATCTCCGCCGGCCGCATCGTGTTCGACGGCACCGACATCGCGCACCTGGACGCCGAGGAGCTGCGCGTGCAGCGCCGCGGCGGGTTCGCGATGGTGCTCCAGTCGGGCATGAACGCGCTCAACCCGGTGCGCACCATCGCGCACCACTTCGGCGACATCTTCGCGGCGCACGGCCACGTGCCGAAGGGCAGGCGCCGCCAGCGCGCCGTCGAGCTGCTCGACAAGGTGCAGCTGCCGTCCACGGTGCTCGACCGCTACCCCGGCGAGCTCTCCGGCGGCATGCGCCAGCGTGTCTCGATCGCGCTGGCCCTGTCGCTCGAGCCGCGCCTCATGGTGTTCGACGAGCCCACGACCGCCCTCGACGTGCTGGTGCAGCACGCCGTCATGGACACCATCCGCGAGCTGCAGGCCGCGGAGGGCTTCACCGCCGTGCTCATCTCGCACGACCTGGGCGTGGTGCTGGAGTCCGCCGAGCGCGTCGTCGTCATGCACGACGGCGAGATCGTCGAGGACGGCGCCTCGCGGCAGATCTTCTCCGCGCCCGCGCACCCGTACACGCAGATGCTGCTGAGCCACTACGCCGACCCGCGGGCCGAGGTCGTCGAGCTGCCCGGCTTCGAGCGCAAGGCCCCTGCGGCCGCAGCGACCGACGGGGCGAAGGACGGCGCGGCCCGCACGGGCGCTCACGAGGGGCGCGCGGCCGCGCACGACGCCATCGTCGTCGACCACGTGTCGAAGGTGTACCCGCCGCCGCGCCGCGGCGAGAAGGCGGTCACCGCCGTCGACGACGTCTCGTTCCGGCTGGAGCCGGGCGCCGCGATGGCGCTGGTCGGCCAGTCGGGCTCCGGCAAGTCGACCATCGCCAAGATGGTCACCGGCGTGGAGCGGCCGACGTCGGGCACCGTGACGTTCGGCGACCTGCGGGTCGACCGGCTGCGCCGCCGCCAGCTCAAGACGCTGCACGCCGACGTCCAGATGGTCTTCCAGGACCCGTACTCGGCGCTCAACCCGCTGCACACCGTGGAGTACACGCTCACGCGGCCGGTGGAGAACTTCACCGGGCTCAAGGGCGAGGCGGCGCGCGAGCGCGTGCTGGAGCTGCTCGAGACCGTGGGCCTCACGCCCGTCGAGCAGTACGCGGCCAAGCTGCCGCACCAGCTGTCGGGCGGGCAGCGCCAGCGCGTCGTCGTCGCGCGCGCCCTGGCGTCGAACCCGCAGGTGCTCATCGCCGACGAGCCGGTCTCCATGCTCGACGTGTCGCTGCGCGCCGGCGTGCTCAGCCTGCTGGAGGACCTGCGCGCCGACCTCGGCGTCTCGCTGCTGTACATCACGCACGACCTGCTGTCCGCGCGCGTCGTCACCGACCAGATCATGGTGCTGCACCACGGCAAGGTCGTGGAGTCCGGCGGCACCACCCAGGTGCTCCGGTTCCCCGAGGACGCGTACACGACCCAGCTGCTCGACGCGATCCCGCAGCCCGCGCGGCGGTTCGCCGACGGGGCGGCGTCGTGAGCGCGGCCCCGCAGGTGCGCCCCGGGGCGCCGTTCTCCGTGCTGCCGCTGCCCGACGGCGTCGAGCCGCTGGTGCTGGACGTGCCGGTGGGCCCGCTGACCGCGCTGCGGTCGGTCGTGCCGGACGGCGTGGAGCGCCGCGCCGTCGCGCTGCTGGTCCCCGGGTTCACCGGGTCGCGGGAGGACCACCGGCTGCTGCTGCCGCTGCTGGCCGAGCGCGGGGTCGAGGCGTGGACGTACTCCCAGCGCGGGCAGGCCGACTCGGTCGCGCCGCGCGGGGTGGGCGCCTACCGCCGCGACGACTTCACGGGCGACGCGCTCGACGTCGCCGCCGTCGTGGGCGCGGCCGCCGGCATCCCCGCCGGCGACCTCCACCTGCTGGGGCACAGCTTCGGCGGCACGGTCGCGGCGGCCACGGCCGCGCGCGACGCCGCGTCGTTCGTCAGCCTCACCCTGCTCTGCTCGGGCCCGCACGGCTGGCCGGGGCGCAAGGACGCCGAGCGCGACCGGCTGCTCGCCGCCGCCGGGCTCGTCGACCTGTGGACGCTCGACAACCCCGGGCTCGCCCGGCGCCTGTCCGAGGACCCGGCCGCCCTGGCCGCCCTCGACGTCGACGCCCGCTTCCACCGCGACCGCTCGATCGCGACCAGCACGGACAACCTGCTGGGCGCGATCGACGTCCTCGCCGACGTCCGTGACGTGACGCCCGACCTGGCCGCGACCGGCCTGCCGGTGCTGGTCGCGCACGGCGTGGACGACGCGGCGTGGCCGCAGCCGTGGCAGCGCGCCATGGCCGAGCGGCTCGGCGCCCGCTACGAGGTGATCGCCGACGCCGGTCATCTCCCCAACGTCGAGAACCCCGCCGCGACGGCGGACCTCCTGGCCGGCTTCTGGACCTCCTCCCGCTGAGCCACCCCCGAACACCGCTCCACAACGTAAGGACCATCCCGTGCTGCACTTCCCCGAGGGCTTCCGCTGGGGCGCCGCCACCGCGGCCCACCAGATCGAGGGCAACAACGTCTCCAGCGACTGGTGGGTGCGCGAGCACGCCGCCGGCACCTCGATCGTCGAGCCCAGCGGCGACGCCGCCGACAGCTACCACCGCTACCGCGAGGACATGACGCTCCTGCGCGACGCCGGCCTCGACACGTACCGCTTCTCCATCGAGTGGGCGCGGATCGAGCCCGAGGAGGGCTTCGTCTCCCGCGCCGAGATCGCGCACTACCGCCGCATGGTGGAGACGTGCCTCGAGCTCGGCATCACCCCGATGGTCACGCTCATGCACTTCACGGTGCCGCGCTGGTTCTACGAGGAGGGCATGTGGCGCTCCCCGAAGGCGGCCGACCGCTTCGCGCGCTTCACCGAGCTCGCCCTGCCGATCCTCGGGAACGACGTCGACTACGTCTGCAC
Source organism: Isoptericola sp. NPDC060257 (assembly GCF_042726645.1). Classification (NCBI taxonomy): domain Bacteria; kingdom Bacillati; phylum Actinomycetota; class Actinomycetes; order Micrococcales; family Promicromonosporaceae; genus Isoptericola; species Isoptericola sp. NPDC060257. The sequence continues at coordinate 11,779 of NZ_JBHXAW010000050.1, read as the reverse complement.
CATCAACGAGCCCAACATCGCCGCGATGATCGCCGGCGGTGAGGACCCGGCCAACCTGGTCGCCTACGGGCTGCCCGCCCCCGACCTGCAGGTCGCGGACACGCTGCTGGAGTCGCACCGGCGCTCGCGCGAGATCCTCGCCGGCGTGGGCGGCATCAGCTCCGGCTGGACCGTCGCCACCCAGGACTTCCAGCCCGAGCCGGGCTGCGAGGACGTGGCCCACGAGTACGGCCACCAGCGCGACGACTGGTACCTCGAGGCCGCCCGCGGCGACGACTGGGTGGGCGTCCAGGCCTACACCCGCACCATCATCGGCCCCGACGGCCCGCGCCAGGTGCCCGAGGGCGTCGAGACGACCCTCACCGGCTGGGAGTTCTACCCCCTCGCCCTGGAGCACGGCGTGCGCTCGGCATGGGAGAAGACCGAGGGCGTGCCGGTGTTCGTCACCGAGAACGGCATGGCGACGCAGGACGACGCCCGCCGCATCGACTACACCGAGGGCGCGCTGGCCGGCCTGCACGCCGCCATCTCCGACGGCATCGACGTGCGCGGCTACCTGCACTGGAGCCTGCTGGACAACTACGAGTGGGCCTCCGGGTTCCGCCCCACGTTCGGGCTCGTCGAGTTCGACAAGGAGACGTTCGAGCGCCGCCCGAAACCGTCGCTCGGCTGGCTCGGCTCCGTCGCGCAGGCGAACGGCCTCACCGTCCGCTGACCGCCCGAGATCGAGGTGCCCGTGCCGAGGTCGACCCACCGAAGGTCGATCTCGACGCGGGTACCTCGATCTCGCTGTTTCCGCACCGATCGAGGACCGTGAACCCATGACCGACCTGCCGTACCGCGACCCCTCCCTCTCCCCCGCCGCACGGGTGGAGGACCTGCTGAGCCGCATGACGCTGCCCGAGAAGGTCGGGCAGATGCTGCAGCTCAACGCGATGGACGACCTCGACGAGATCGTCGTCGAGCGGCTGGCGGGGTCGATCCTGCACGCGTCGCCCTCGCGCGTCGTCGAGGCGATCGAGCTGGCCCGCGGCACCCGGCTGGGGATCCCGCTGCTGGTCGCGGACGACGCCATCCACGGGCACGGGTTCTTCCCCGGCGCGACCGTCTTCCCCAGCCAGCTGGGGATGGCGGCCACGTGGGACCTCGACCTGGTGGAGCGGGCGGCGCGCGCGACGGCGGTCGAGGCCGCCGCGACCGGCCTGCACTGGACCTTCTCCCCCGTGCTGTGCGCGACGCGCGACCTGCGCTGGGGCCGCGTGAACGAGACGTTCGGCGAGGACCCGCACCTCATCGGGGAGATGGGCGCCGCGATGGTGCGCGGCTACCAGGGCGAGGGCCTCACCGACCCGACGGCGGTGCTCGCGACGGCGAAGCACTTCGCCGGCTACTCCGAGACCCAGGGCGGCCGCGACGCCACCGAGGCCGACCTCACGCCGCGCAAGCTCCGCTCCTGGTTCCTGCCGCCGTTCGAGCGCGTCGTCCGCGAGGGCGTGCGCACCGTGATGATCGGCTACCAGGCCATCGACGGCGTCCCCATCACGACCAGCCGCTGGCTGCTGCAGGGCGTGCTCAAGGACGAGTGGGGCTTCGACGGCACCCTCGTCACCGACTGGGACAACGTGGGCCGCATGGTGTGGGAGCAGTTCGTCAGCCCCGACCACGCGGCCGCGTCGGCCGCCGCCGTCGACGCCGGCAACGACGTCATCATGGCGACGCCGACGTTCTTCGAGGGCGCGCAGGAGGCCCTCGCCGACGGGCGCATCGACGAGAAGCGGCTCGACGACGCGGTGCGGCGCATCCTGCGCCTCAAGGTGGACCTCGGGCTGTTCGAGGACCCGCGGGCGCCCGTCGCCGAGCGTATCGAGGCCGTCGTCGGCTCGGCGGAGCACCGCGACCTCGCCCTCGACGTCGCGCGTGGCTCGCTGGTGCTGCTGGAGAACGACGGCACCCTGCCGCTCACGGGCGGCCTCGTGGCGGACGACGACGGGCGCGCGGTCGCCCCGACCGGTGCCGCGCCGCTGCGCGTCGCCGTCGTCGGGCCGAACGCCGACGACCCGCACGCCCAGCTCGGTGACTGGGCCGGCGCGTCGGGGCAGGTGAGCTGGATCCGCGACGGCCACCCGCGCGAGCTGACCGAGACGGTGCTGGACGGGCTGCGCGCCGTCATGCCGCCGTCGTGGGAGGTGACGCACGCCCGCGGCGCCGACATCGTCGAGCTGGGACCGGACCCCGACGGCACGCACTTCCCCGACGGGCAGCCGCGCCCGCCGGCGGCCCTGCCCGCGCCGTCCGACCCGGCCCTGCTGGCCGAGGCGGAGGACGCGGCCCGCGCCGCGGACGTCGTCGTCGCCGTGCTGGGCGACGAGGTCGCGCTGGCGGGCGAGGGCAGGTCCACCGCGACGCTCGAGCTGCAGGGCGGGCAGGCCGAGCTGCTGGAGCGGCTGGTCGCGACGGGCACGCCCGTCGTCGTCGTGCTCGTCGCCTCGAAGCCGCTCGTGCTGCCCGAGGCCGTGGGCCGAGCCGCCGCCCTGGTGCACGCCGCCAACCCCGGGATGCGCGGCGGCCGGGCCGTCGCGGAGCTGCTGCTCGGGCTGGTCGAGCCGACCGGCCGCCTGCCGATCTCCTACGCGCTGCACGCCGGGCAGCAGCCGGTGTTCTACCACCAGGTGCGCGGCCAGCACGGCACCCGGTACGCGGACCTCACGCAGCGCCCGCCGTACGTGTTCGGCGAGGGCCGGTCGTACACGACGGTCGAGTACTCCGGGCTGGAGCTGGACGCCGCCGACGTCGCGGCCGACGGCGTGGTGCGGGGTCGCGTCACCGTCGCCAACACCGGGGCCCGCCCGGCGATGGAGACCGTGCAGGTGTACGTGAGCGACCGGGTCACGTCCGTGACCTGGGCGGACCGGGAGCTGAAGACCTTCCGCCGCGTGCCGCTCGCGCCCGGCGAGAGCGTCGTCGTCGAGATCGAGGTGCCCGCCGCGGACTGCACCATCGTCGACGCCGCCGGCCGCCGCGTCGTCGAGCCGGGCGACTTCGAGCTCCTCGTCGGCCACAGCTCTCGCCGCGACGACCTGCTGGTGGCGCCGTTCCGCATCGCCTGAGCACCAGGGGTTGACGACGTACCCCCTAGGGGTATTGTGGACCCATGACCGACACCGGTACGCCCCTCCCCGACCTCGCGACCGACGGCGGCCACCCGCACGACGGCCCGCACGGCTACGCCTCCGACAAGGAGGCGTACCTCAAGCGGATGCGCCGCATCGAGGGCCAGGTGCGCGGCATCGCCCGCATGATCGACGAGGACGTCTACTGCATCGACATCCTCACCCAGGTGTCCGCCGTGACCAAGGCGCTGCAGGCCGTCTCCATCGGCCTCGTCGAGGACCACCTGGGCCACTGCGTCGTCGACGCGGCCCGCGCGTCCGAGGCCGAGGGCGCCGCGAAGGTCAAGGAGGCGGCCGACGCCATCGGCCGGCTCGTCCGGTCCTGACCCACGTCTCACCCCCTGCTGATCCACCCTCGATGAAGGAGCACGCATGAGCACCGTCACCACCCTGGGCGTCACCGGCATGACCTGCGGCAACTGCGTCGCGCACGTGACCAAGGACCTCTCCGCCGTCCCCGGCGTCGAGGACGTCTCGGTCGAGCTGCACGTCGGCGGTACCTCCGACGTCACCGTCTTCTCCGACGCCCCGCTCGACGAGGCCGCGCTGCGCGAGGCCGTCGACGAGGCCGGCTACGACGTCGAGTCCGTCGCCGTCCAGCAGGACGCGCTCGCCGCCCAGCAGGCCGCTCAGGCGCCCGCCCGCCAGGAGGCGCACAACTGCGCCTGCGGCTGCGGCACCGGTGAGGCCTCCGCCACCGAGACCGCCCCGGCGCAGAAGACCTACGACCTGGCCGTGCCCCCGCGCGCCTGAGTCCCCGCTCCCCGGAGCCACCCCCGCGGACCGCCTGCCGAACCGTCGCCCGCCCCGCCCGCCCCGGGCCGGGCCGCCGCGACCCAGGCCCTCCGCGCCGCGCCGCCGTCCCCCGACCCGGCGCCCCCACCGCGACCCCGCCGCCCCGGGTCGTCGCGGGTGACCTCCACCCAGCACCTCAGGGAGTCACCCTCATGAGCACCCCCACGCCCTCGCCGGTCGACCCGGCTGGGCCCGCCGCCGGCCCTCCGATCCTGGAGATCGACCTCGCCATCGAGGGCATGACCTGCGCGTCGTGCGTGGCGCGCGTCGAGAAGCGGCTCAACCGCGTCGACGGCGTCACCGCGACGGTGAACCTGCCGCTCGAGAGCGCCCACGTCGAGCTCACCGCGCCCGTCGACGACGCCGCGCTGGTCGAAGCCGTCGAGAAGGCCGGCTACGGCGCCCGCGTCACCGGCCGCCGCGACGTCGCACCGCCCGCCCCCGACCAGTCGGACGCTCAGCGCACCCCGGCGCACCACACGTCTGACACGTCGGCCCCGGGCGACGCCCGCGGCGCGGACCTGCGCCGTCGGCTCGTCGCGTCCGCGGTGCTCACCGTGCCGGTGGTCGCGCTGTCGATGATCCCCGCGCTGCAGTTCACGGGCTGGCAGTGGGTGGTCGCCGCCGCCGCGCTGCCGGTCGTGACGTGGGGCGCGTGGCCGTTCCACACCGCCGCGGCGCGGGCCGCCCGGCACGGCGCGTCCACGATGGACACGCTGGTCTCCCTCGGCGTGATCGCCGCGACCCTGTGGTCGCTGTGGGCGCTCACCCTCGGCGGCACGGGCGAGCTCGGGATGCGGATGCGGCCGTCGCTGATCCCGTCCGAGTCGGGCGGCGCGCCCGAGCTGTACTTCGAGGTCGCGGCGGTCGTCACGACGTTCCTGCTCGCCGGCCGGTACGCCGAGCACCGCTCCCGCCGCCGCGCCGGCGACGCCCTGCGCTCCCTGCTGGAGCTGGGCGCGAAGGACGCCGAACGCGTACGGCTCGGCCCCGACGGCGCGCCGCTGACCGGTCCCGACGGCGGGCGCGTCACCGATCGCGTGCCCGTCGCGGACCTCGCCGTCGGCGACGTGTTCGTCGTGCGGCCGGGCGAGAAGGTCGCCACCGACGGCGAGGTGGTCGAGGGCGCGAGCGCCGTCGACACGTCGCTGCTCACGGGCGAACCGGTCCCGGTCGACGTCGCCCCCGGGGACGCCGTCACCGGCGCGACCGTCAACACGTCCGGCCACCTGCTGGTGCGCGCCACGCGCGTGGGCGAGGAGACCACGCTCGCGCAGATCGGGCGGCTCGTGTCCCAGGCGCAGACCGGCAAGGCCCCCGTGGCCCGGCTCGCCGACCGCATCTCCGCCGTCTTCGTGCCGATCGTCATCGGGCTGTCCGTGCTCACCCTGGTGGGTTGGCTGCTGGCCGGCGCCGACGTCCAGCTCGCGTTCACCGCCGCCGTCGCGGTGCTGATCATCGCGTGCCCCTGCGCCCTCGGCCTCGCGACGCCCACCGCCCTGCTGGTCGGCACCGGCCGCGGCGCGCAGCTCGGCATCCTCATCAAGGGCCCGGAGATCCTGGAGTCCACCCGCCGCGTCGACACCGTCGTGCTCGACAAGACCGGCACCGTCACCGAGGGCCGCATGCAGGTGGAGCGCGTGCTCGTCCCCGACCTGTCAGGGCGACGAGCAGGTTCTGGGAGTCCTGACCCTGACACCTCGCGGGAGCGGGAGGTGCTGGCGTACGCCGGCGCCGTCGAGGCCCTCAGCGAGCACCCGATCGCCCACGCGGTGGCCGCCGCCGCACGTGAGCTGTCAGGGCCACGAGCAGGTTCTGAGGGTCCTGGCCCCGACAGCTCGGTCGGGACCGGGGCGGACGGCGTCGGGATCGGCGCGCTGCAGGCGTTCGACTTCCGCGCCACGCCGGGCGGCGGGGTCGAGGCGGTCGTGCGGCGGGCGCACTCGGGCCTCGCCGGGCTCGCCGCGGACGGCGGGCTGAACGCCCGGCGGGTGCTCGTGGGGCAACCGTCATGGCTGGCCGGGCAGGGCGTCGCGTTCGACGTCGGCGGCACGGACGGACTGGCAGCAGCGTTCGCCGACGCCGAGGCGACCGGGGCGAGCGCCGTCGTCGTCGCGTGGGACGGTGCCGCCCGCGGCGTCGTCGTGCTGCGCGACCCGGTCAAGGCGACGTCCGCCGAGGCCGTGCGCGAGCTGCGCGACCTCGGGCTCCGGCCGGTGCTGCTCACCGGCGACGGCGAGGGCGCGGCCCGCGTCGCCGCCCGCGAGGTCGGCATCGCCGAGGAGGACGTCATCGCCCGCGTGCTGCCGCAGGACAAGGCGGCGGTCGTGACGCGACTGCGCACCGAGGGCCGGGTCGTGGCGATGGTCGGCGACGGCGTGAACGACGCCGCCGCCCTCGCCACCGCGGACCTGGGGCTCGCGATGGGCACGGGCACCGACGTCGCGATCGAGGCGAGCGACATCACGCTCGTCCGCGGCGACCTGCGCTCCGCGCCCGCCGCCGTCCGGCTCTCGCGCGGCACGCTGCGCGTGATCAAGCAGAACCTGTTCTGGGCGTTCGCCTACAACGTGGCGGCCATCCCGCTCGCCGCGGCGGGGCTGCTCAACCCGATGATCGCCGGGGCGGCCATGGCCGCGTCGTCCGTCATCGTCGTCGGCAACTCGCTGCGCCTGCGCCGCGCCGGCTGACCGCGAAGCGTTGTGGGTGGGATCGTGGCCCGTTATCGGTGCGAAACCGGGCACGATCCCACCCACAACGCTTCCCCGGGATCAGCGGAAGCGGCGGCCCTCGTCGCGGCGGTAGGCGCCGACGGCGAGGACGGCGAACAGCGCGGTCCAGCCCAGCAGCACGACCCACGCCAGCCCGTAGGCGGGCTCGCCGGTGAGCGCCTGCACCAGCAGGTCACGACCGGCGCGCGTCGGGGTGGCCTGCGAGATCGCGTCCAGCCACTCCGGGAACGCCTGCGGCGGCAGGAACAGGCCGCCCGCGAACGCCAGGGGGAACAGCACCGCCTGCACGACCGGCAGCGCGGCCTTCGCGGACAGCGAGTACCCCACCGCCATGCCGAGCAGCACGAACGGCACGGAGACCAGCAGGATGGTGCCCACCCCGGCGAGCAGCTGCCCGAACGTCACGGTCGCCGCCGTGAACAGCCAGCCGATGAGGATCAGCGGCACCAGCCCGAACAGCGCGAAGATCGCGCCGTTGCCGATCCGCGCGACCATCCGAGGGCCGGGGCCGGCGGGCAGGGAGCGCAGGAAAGGGTCGAACGGGAGCTGCCGGTCCTCGGCCACGCCCAGCCCGTAGGTGAACAGGCTCGCCGAGCAGACGGCGAACAGGCCGAGGCTCGCCACCGACATGGTCGCCCACAGCGGGTTGTTCGCGACCTCGCGCTGCGGCACGACGAAGAAGAACATCGCCAACGCCGGGAACAGCATGTTGCCGAGCACCGCGATGGGCACGCGCACCGTCTCGAGGAACTGGTAGCGCAGGTGCAGCCAGGTCAGCCGCAGCGGTCCCGGGGCCGTCCCCGCCCGGGCGGGGGTCGTCGTCGCGCTCATCGTGCCGCCTCCGTCACCATCTCCTCGAACGCCTCCTCGAGGCTCGCGCCCCGGATGCGGAGGTCGTGGAAGTCCACGTCGTCGCGCACCAGCGACCGGACGAGCTCGTCGGCGTCCGCCGTGTACAGCTCCTGCGTGCCGTCGTCGAGGCGCTCGGAGCGCACGACGCCGGGCCACGCGGCCAGGTCCGCCGTCGCGCGGAGCGCCACCCGGCGCAGGCCCACGCGTCGCAGGATGGCGTCGAGCGTGTCGTCCGCCCGCACCACGCCGCGGTCGATGACGACGACGCGCTGCGCCAGCGCCTGCACCTCCTCGAGGTAGTGGCTGGTGAGCAGCACCGTGCCGCCGGCCGCGTGGTAGGCGCGGATCGCGTCCCACAGCGCCTGGCGGGCACCGACGTCGAGCCCGGTGGTGGGCTCGTCGAGCAGGACGACGCGCGGCCGCCCCACCAGCGACAGCGCGACGGCGAGCCGCCGCTTCTGCCCGCCGGACAGGGCGCCCGTCTGGCGGCGGGCCAGGTCGGCGAGCCCGAACTGCTCCAGCAGCTCGCCCGTGGGCACCGGGTCGGCGAAGTGCCCGCCCACGAAGTCGACCACCTCGCGCACCCGCAGCGTGGCGGGCAGCCCCGTCTCCTGCGGGGTGATGCCGAGGCCGGCGCGGCTGGCGGCGTCGCGCGGGTCGCCGCCCGGCAGGCGCACGGTGCCCGCGTCGGGGCGGCGCTGGCCGCTGACCAGCGAGAGCAGCGTGGACTTGCCGGCCCCGTTGGGCCCGAGCAGCCCCACGAGCTCGCCGGGGCCGACGTCGAGCGACACGTCGTCGAGCGCGACGACGTCGCCGAACCGCCGGGTGACGCCGCGCACGGCGACGACGGCGGGCACCGCTGCGTGCCCGGGGTCGGACGGAGCGTCGGGCGCGGCGTCGGGCGCGGACGGCGCGTCGACCCGGGCGGGTGCACGCTCCGGGGGGCGGGTGCGGGTCATGATCCGGCTCCTCTCAGCAGGCCGGTCAGGGCCTCTTGGTAGTCCTCGAACGCGCGGCGCCCCTGCGGGGTGAGCGCGAGGTAGGTCGCGGGGGTGCGGCCCTCGTGGGTCTTGGTGACGCGGACGTAGCCCGCGTCCTCGAGCTTGCGCAGGTGGGCGGACAGGTTCCCGGCGGTCATGTCGAGCAGCTTCTGCAGCCTGGGGAAGCTCAGCTCGTCGCCGGCGTCCAGGGCGGCGAGCGTCGCGACGACGCGCAGCCGGGCGGGCGCGTGGATGACCGGGTCGAGGGCGTCAGCCACGGCCCGCCCCCTCCCCCACCCGGCGCCGTCGGCGCACGATGCGCAGGTGCTCGACGAGGGCCATCACGAGGAAGCCGCCCCCGCCGGCGAACGCCATCACGAGGTAGGTGAGGGGCAGGCCGGCGAGCGTCGCGGCCGCGGCGACCAGCAGGATCCACCCGCCCAGGACGAACAGGGAGCGGTCGTCGAACGCGACCGCCCCGCCCAGGTACAGCAGCCCGACGACGAGGCACGCGCCGCCGTTGCTGGCGAGGCCCATGAGCTCCCCGTCCGCTCCCGCACGGGCGAGCCCGCCGAGGAACGCGCTGAAGGTGAGGAAGCCGAGCATCCACGCCCAGCCGTACATCGCGCCCGTCCGGGCGGAGACGCCGCGCGTGCCGGACGTGCGGCTCATGGTGTGCACCATCGTGAACACGACGGCCGCGGCGAGGGCGCCGGCGAAGACCCAGTACGCCCAGGCCTCCGGCTGCTCGCGGCCCTGCGCGCTGAACCACAGCACGAGGTAGCCGGCCAGCCACGCGACGCCCCACGCGCCGTAGAGTGCGCGGCCGTCCGGCCCGAGGGCCGCGCGGGCCCGGTCCTGCTGCTCGCGGATGAGCCGGAGCGAGTCGGCGGCGGCCAGCCCCGCGTCGTCGTTGGCGTCGCCAGGGCGGTCGGGGTGTTCGGTCATCGCTGCCTCTCGGAGATCCTGCAGACGACTTTGCGCCGCAAACTGCTTTGTCGATCATGGCACTGAGCGGCTCCGTGCACAACCCCTCGGAAATGTGATATCACTTTGCTATCGCAGCGCACCCGACCCGCGCGTCCCCCGACCCTGGAGCACCGATGAGCGACAGCACTCCCCCGCAGGCCACCACCGGCGGCACCCCCGCCGGCCGTCCCGTCGGCCACGACGGGACCCGCGTCGAGGTGGAGGAACGCGCCGCCTGGTCGGTCGGCGCGGGCGGCGCCGTCCTCGGCGTGGTCCTGTCCCTGCTCGTCCTCGCACTCGGCACGCTCGGCGCCGTCTCGAACGACGCCCCGGCCATGGTGTGGCTCCTGGCCGTCGGCCTGCTGCTCGCGCTCGCGGTGCTCACCGGCATCTCCGTGATCAGCCCCGGCGAGACGCTGGTCGTGCAGCTGTTCGGCCGCTACCTCGGCACGATCCGCCGCACGGGCCTGGTCATGACCGTGCCGCTCAGCACGAAGCGCCGCGTGTCGGTGCGGGTCCGCAACTTCGAGACCAGCGAGCTCAAGGTCAACGACGCCGACGGCAACCCCATCAACATCGCCGCGATCGTCGTCTGGCAGGTGGCCGACACCGCCCGGGCGAGCTTCGCCGTCGAGGACTACGACGACTTCGTCTCCGTGCAGGCCGAGTCGGCGCTGCGGCACGTGGCCATGTCCCACCCGTACGATGGCGGGGACGGCGTCGAGTCGCTGCGCGGCGCGACGGAGCTCGTGTCCGGGGAGATCGCGGCGGAGGTCGCCGCCCGCGTCGCGGTCGCCGGCGTCGAGGTCGTCGAGGCCCGCATCTCGAACCTCGCCTACGCCCCGGAGATCGCCCAGGCCATGCTGCAGCGCCAGCAGGCGGGCGCGATCATCGCCGCCCGCTCGCGGATCGTCGAGGGCGCCGTCTCGATGGTCGAGGACGCGCTGAACCGCCTCGAGTCCGAGGGCGTCGTCACGCTCGACGACGAGCGCCGCGCCACCATGGTCTCCAACCTGCTGGTGGTGCTGTGCGGCGAGAGCCGCGCCACCCCCGTCGTCAACGCGGGATCGCTGTACCAGTGACGCCCGCACCCCCTGCACCTGGGGAAGAGCCCGGGGACGACGCGCCGTCGTCCCCGGGCGCCGAGCGTCCTGAGGGTCTCGGGCGTCCCGCCCGGCCCGCGCGCAAGCAGGTGCTGCTGCGCCTCGACCCCGCGATCCACGACGCCGTCGCCCGCTGGGCCGCCGACGACCTGCGCAGCGTCAACGCCCAGATCGACCTGCTGCTGCGCCGGGCGCTCAAGGACGCCGGGCGGCTCCCGCGCGACGCGGCGCCCACCCGGCGTCCCGGACGCCCCCCGTCCTCCTGATCGCCGTCCAGGGGCGGGTGCTATAACCGGACGGTGGCCGACCCGCAGACGATGACGCCCGCGGCGCGACGCCGCACCACCGCCGAGATCTGGATCGTGCTGGGCCTCAGCCTGGGGCAGAGCGGCGTGTACGCCCTGGTCAACATCATCGCGAGGCTCACGGCCGAGACCCCGCTCGCGGAGCAGTCCGCGACCCTCAACGCCAGCCAGTCGGACCGCTCGCTCCTCGACCTCACCTACCAGCTGCTGGGGATCTTCTTCGCGCTGGTCCCGGTCGCGCTGGCGCTGTACCTGCTCAGCGGACGGGCGGGCGCCACGTGGCGGGGCACGCGTCGTCGGATCGGCCTCGACTGGGGTCTGGAGGACGCGCGACCCGGCCGCGACGTCGCGTGGGGCTTCGCGCTGGCAGCCGCCATCGGCATCCCTGGGCTCGCGTTCTACGCCCTCGGCCGCCTGCTCGGCATCACGGTCCAGGTGCAGGCCAGCGCCCTGAACGAGCACTGGTGGACGGTGCCGGCCCTCGTCCTCGCCGCCCTGCAGAACGGTCTGCTCGAGGAGGTCGTGGCCGTCGCGTACCTGCACGAGCGCACCCGCGACCTCGGATGGTCCCGCCTGTGGTTCGTGGTGTGGAGCTCGCTGCTGCGCGGCTCGTACCACCTGTACCAGGGCATCGGCCCGTTCTTCGGCAACGTCGTGATGGGGCTGGTGTTCTCGTGGTTCTACACCAGCCGGTGGGGCCGGCAGCGGGTGGTGCCGCTCGTCGTCGCGCACACCCTGCTCGACGTCGTCGCCTTCGTCGGCTACGCGCTCCTGCCGCAGGGGTGGAAGGACGCGCTCGGCTGGGGCTGACCCGCAGTCTGGCCCTCGAACTCGCGCCGCACGGAGTGCGGGTCAACGCGGTCAGTCCGGGCT